>CATLEQ010000004.1 GCA_949915905.1 uncultured Lachnospiraceae bacterium
AGGTTCTAAGAGCAGAATGTCCCAAGGAGGTGAAAATGACATTGGCAGTAGGAAGAATAAACAGAAAGGTAAAAGTTATAATTCCAGGAAATAGTAATATGTGCAGTTTTATTTTCTGTAAAACAAGGGCAATAAAGGGCAAAAAGAGATAAACTCCCAAAATCATGGGCATATACCACATGTGTGAGTAGCTACAAGATTCGAGGAAAAATAGTTGCTTTACTAATGTGAAAAAATGGAATAGTTGTTTACCACTTAAGCAAGCTACTATGTAAAGGAGGACAATCCACAATTCGGTAGTTAAAAACAGATGCAGCCAGTTGGTTTTCCAGAAAAGTAGAGTGCCTTCTGTTTCGTAATTACGACCCAGCAGTAAATATCCTGAGATGAAAAGAAAGAGAGGAACACCAAGCCGTCCCAGGGTAAATGTAGCAAAGATGGTAAACTCTGAGATTATGTTCATGGGTGGAAGGTTGTATTCGAATAGGACATATGCGAGTTCTACCACATGACATAAAATTACACATAAAATAGCGCAGCTTCTTGCAAAATCTATGAAAATGAGGCGTTCAGTCGATTTCATATAATTTCTCCTTTGGATAATTGTCTTATTGGGAAGTAAAAATACTTTCAATTTACCGACAAGTTGTTTTCAAAGAGTATCATAGCATATTTTTTGGGATTTTTCCAGAAGGACATATGATATGGTTTTGACATGTTGATATAAAAATACTTGTGGTTTTGAGAAATATGAGATATGATTTTAAAGTGGATGAGTGTCTGATGTAGAAAAAGAAGCGGGAGAAAATCAATATGCATAATTTATTACAAGAATGGTTTGTGGAAGAGGGATTTGAGCAAGAAGAAAAACGGATAGGTATGCGGAAGCGGGTTGAGTGGATTGATGCACTAAAAGGAGTGGCTATTTTACTTGTCGTGTTCTGTCATCATGTTGTTTTATCTGAGGATACAATCGTTGGAAATGTTATTATGACATTGGCCTGGACGGCCGTTCCTTGCTTTATGATGGCTTCGGGAGCAGTAATGCATCAATCAGCGACATTTGATTGGAGAAAGCATTTTTTTAAGCTGGGAAAGATGTATATTATATTATGTGCATGGCGGTTAATCTATTTATTAATTTACACTAAAATACAGAATA
This sequence comes from uncultured Lachnospiraceae bacterium, assembly GCA_949915905.1. Taxonomy (GTDB): domain Bacteria; phylum Bacillota; class Clostridia; order Lachnospirales; family Lachnospiraceae; genus Schaedlerella. Next base: position 1,163 of record CATLEQ010000004.1, read on the forward strand.
TACATTTTGGAAAGGCTCAGTTACTGCAGTATTTGTTTTTCCTGACAGATTTAGATGGCGTAGATACGGGTGTTATGTGGTATATGAATGCATACTTGGTTATGATGTTTCTTTTCCCAATCACACAGTTTTTGTTTTGGGGAAAAGTTCAGGGAAAGTATAAAGGAAGGTGTATTTTACTATATATGGCGGGTATTTCTGCAATGGGAGGAATTGTCATACCGTCAGTGGATTGGGGAATAAGGGGAATATGCGATTTTCTGCAGGTGGAGAGGATTGACGTAAATGGACTTTCTGCCTTGATGCCTTTTGTAAATCACGGAAATCTTTTGTTTTATTTTTTGGCAGGAGCGTTTATATTTGAATATCAAGATTGGATTAGTAGAAAATTGAAGGGATATAGAGCAGGATTGTATCTATTAATATACATTAGTACATTGGGGCTTGTGTTTGTAAAATATGTTGATTCTGGATTATTTATCTGGGGTGGGGTGTACTTGTCTGAAGGATATAGCCATATTTTGACGGCGGTGAATTCAGTTGCCATATTTTTGTCGTTTATGGAATATGAGGAGAAATGGCACTATGTAAACAGTTTTTTGGCAAAATATATAGGGCGGTATACAATGGGGATTTACTATTTGCATTATGCTTTGTTGGCAATATGTAGCGCGGTTATCTATCCGTTGATACAAAAATATTATTCTTTTATGGCTAATGTTGCTAAGACAATTATAGTGACAATGATTTGTGCGGTGATAGTATCGTTGTTAAAAAAGATTCCGTGGGTTAGGAACTTTGTTTGATTCACATGTAGAAATTGTGAAATTCTCATTTTTATAGAAAAGGGAAAAGCGTTTATTTCACGAAAAGCGTGTAGATAATTTGCTAAAATTATGGTATGATAAAAAAGAAATCAGTATAAAAAGTAGATGGAAAAGAAAACAAGACAGAGAAAGAATAGAAAGAGAAGATGGAGACGGGAAACATGAACGTGTATGATTTTGACGGAACGATTTATGATGGGGATGCGACGGTCGGTTTTATTTTTTATACGGTACGCCATCATCCATTGGTTATGATAAAATCCCTGCCGAAACAAATTTCGGCTGTGGTTGCATACTTGGTGGGGAAGAGTGACAAGACGCGAATGAAGTCCCAATTTTTCTCATTTCTTCAATATTTAAATGATGTAGAAGGCGACGTAAGGGATTATTGGGATAAAAATCAGCACAGAATTAAGGCGTGGTATCTTGCACAGCAGAGAGCAGATGATGTTATTATTTCAGCGTCAGCAGAATTTTTACTGGAAGATATTTGTGGGAGACTAGGTATCCAACATTTGATTGCCACTCGGATGAATCGGCATACAGGAGAAATTTCTGGAAAAAACTGTAAGGGAAAGGAAAAGCCAGGGAGATTTTATGAAGTATTTCCAGAGGGGAAAATTGAAGGTTTTTATTCTGACCATGATTCGGATCGATATATGGCGGCGTTGGCAAAGAAAAGTTATCTGGTAAAGAAAAATGAATTGTCGGATTGGCCTTTTTCAGGTAAGGATGCATAAGGATTCTATTATAATTATGTATGAATGAAAAAGATACCAGATTCCCCGGGGTATAGAAAATGAACGGAAATGAAATGATGATTAAAGAAATGCCCGTCGTTTACATCACATCGGTACGGGGATGAAATGGTGATAAGGAAACCCATTGTTTAATGGAACAAGTTGTGGTATGATACTAATGGAAAAAGGTTACGCACATGAGGAATGAGAAGGTGGAGGAATCGTGGCATGAACTATGCGAATATTAAGTATTGCGACATTGCCGACGGCCCGGGCGTGCGCGTGAGTCTCTTTGTATCCGGTTGCCGCCATCATTGCAAGGGTTGTTTTAACGCGGAAACGTGGGACTTTCACTTTGGACAACCTTATACGGAGGAGACGGAGGCCGAGATTTTAAAGTGTTTGGAGCCGGATTATATTCAAGGGTTCACCCTGCTTGGCGGGGAACCGTTCGAACCGGAAAACCAGGTGGAGCTTGTAGGGCTTTTGCGCCGTATTCGGCAGGCGTATCCAAAGAAGGACGTCTGGTGCTACACGGGGTATCTTTACGACGTGGACTTGGCAGAGGGCGGCAGGGTGTTTACGGACGTGACAAAGGAGATGCTATCCCTTATCGACGTGTTGGTGGACGGTGAGTTTATCGAGGCGGAGAGGGATTTGACCCTTCGGTTTCGGGGAAGCAGAAACCAGAGGATTATCGAGTTGGCGCATGGGGAGAGCAAGGGACGAGGATGAATACGGAGAAAGGGCAGAATCAAAAGAAGGAAACGGCACATGTGCATGTACATACGCATGTGGACGAGGCCGGACATATATATATGCACGAGCATGAGTGTGAAGAGGGAGAGTGTGAAAAGGGCTACGAGCATGAACATGTGGGAGGAAACGCGCAGGAAAAATGCGACGGGGAGCGGCGGGTGACAGAGAAGAGCGGCCGCATGCCTGCGGGAGAGCATATAAACGGCGAATCGGGAGGCAGGCATCGGCACGTGCACAGCCAGACGGAGAAAAAAGCGGTTTTGAATCGCTTGTCGAAGGCCATCGGGCACATGGAGGCGGTCAAGCGCATGGTGGAGCGGGACGAGGACTGCGGGGCGGTGCTAATCCAGTTGGCGGCGGTGCGCTCGGCGATTAATAATACGGGGAAGGTGGTTTTGAAAAATCATATCAACCATTGCATTATGGAAGCAGTGGAAGAAAATGACCAGGAAGCAATCGCCTTGTTAGACCAGGCAATTGACAAATTCATGTAAAAAGACAGAGACAGTGTACCGGTATGTTACAATTCACGTCCGTGTCAGCATGGGGTGAAGTAGGATAAAGGGGTAGCAAAAGAATTACCAAGGGGAGTGGTTACAGATGAAGAAATCCAGATGGGAAGATGTACGGGAATGGTTTCGCGTGGTGGTGTGGAAACCTTTGAGGGAAAAAGACTGGAGACAAGCGGGGAGACAGAGCAGGAAAAAAGTAGAGAAATTGACCTCGCGTGGATGGCGGAGAGATAAATGGATGTTGGTCATGGGCAGCGTGATCTGTGTCGTACTTGTTTTGTTTGGCGTCGTCCTGCTTTTGCAGGACGGGGAAGATAAAAAGGCGGTCAAGGCGGCGGAGGAAGAACGGCAGAGGCAAAGCCAGGAAGAGGCTTTAAAGCCAGAGGAGCCCGAAGAACCTGTAGACGAGGAGGCGAATGCGGTTCCTGAGGCGGTGGATCCGCGGGCGGAAGCATTTTCCGTACAGCCGGGAAATGTGCCCGGTACGTTCGAAGCAGGAGAAGAAAAGGTCGTATACCTGACGTTTGACGACGGACCGTCGCGTAACACGGAGCGCGTGTTGGAAATCCTTGACCGTTATCAGGTGAAGGCGACGTTTTTTATTACCGCGCAGTGGCCGGAGTATAAGTCGATGATCAAGGAGGCCTATGATCGCGGGCATACGATAGGATTGCACACGTATTCCCATGATTATTCGGTGTTGTATTCGTCGGTAGACGCATATTTTCAGGATTTGTGGGCGGTCGGCGAGCTGGTGAAGGAGCAGATTGGGTACGTGCCGTGCTTTATCCGTTTTCCGGGCGGCGCGTCAAATACGATTTCCGCGAATTATTCGCAAGGTATTATGACGCAGCTTGTCTCGTTGGTGCAGGAGCAGGGATTCCAATATTATGATTGGAACGCGTCCAGCGGGGACGGCGGCGTGTGTACGACGGAGGAGCTGATTCAGAATTCGACGTCCTATACCCAGAATAAAATCATGTTGCTGTGTCACGACAGCGGGGCGAAGGACAACACGGTGGAGGCCTTGCCGGCCATCATCGAGCATTTTCAAAGCTTGGGATACACGTTCAAGGCGATTGACCGTGAAAGCTATGTCGTACATCATGGTGTAAATAATTAAAGGACGGTGCCGGAAATGATGAAGCAGATTATATTGGGGTCGGCATCGCCCAGAAGACGGGAACTGCTGCAGCTGATGGGGATGGAATTCGAAGTGCTGGTAAGTGATGCAGAAGAACGTTATCAGAGCATCGTGCCGCAAGATATTGTAAAGGAATTGGCACTGTCCAAGGCGGAAAACGTGGTTGCTCTTTTGGCAAGACAAAGGCAGGGAGCAGAGACGGGGACGAATCGGGCAGCGGAGCCTGCAGGCGTGATGTCAAGGCCGTGCCTTGTGATTGGGGCGGATACCATCGTCGTGAAGGACGGTCGGATTCTGGGGAAGCCTAAGAACGAGGATGATGCGTTTTCCATGCTGGAAAGCCTGCAGGGAAGGGTGCACGAAGTGTACACGGGCGTGGCGTTGTTGGAATGTGACGGGGAGGCCGTGCATGTGCGGGCAAACCACGCGGAGGTGACCAAGGTTTTCGTGCATGAGATGGACGAGGCGGAAATTCGTGCCTACATTGCCACGAAGGAGCCGATGGACAAGGCCGGGGCATATGGGATACAAGGACGGTTTGCCGTATACATTGACCGTATTGAAGGGGATTATTATAACGTGGTCGGTCTGCCGGTGGCATATTTGTATCAGCAATTAAAACGCTGGGCGTAGTGGTTTGTTGTTACTATTCACGGCCACTTCACTACACATGCCGCAAATGGATTACATCGAAGGGAAGAAATATTTATGGACAAGGTACAGGGAGTACGCTCAATTATCGAGATGATGAATGACGTATTGAGCACGGTAAGGGACTACTATGATTCAGAGTATGCATACTATATAGAGAAAAATGACGAGGAAATCCTCAATGTCTATGAATGGTGCGCCTAGGGAATTCCATGGCAGCGCGACAGTCTGATGATGTTGTCGCCGGAAAAGCTTCCCAAATGGGCAAAGCAGGAAAATACGGATACTACGGCGGAAAGCTACAGTGTCATCCTGCCGCTCGAGGAGGAGCGGGTGGCGGTTCTGGCGGCCGTGGGCGTACATCGCGGCGGCTGCGATTTGACCTTGCTGCGCACGCTGCTCCCCTATATAACGGAGATGCTCGCATTCCAGAAAATGCAGAAGCAGCAAGAGTATTTAAGCTATCATGATACGTTGACGGGGTTGTTAAACCGTAACAGCTTCGTGAATTATTTGGAAGAAACAAAGCAGAAAAAATTAAAGTCCCTGGGGGCACTCTCGGCGGACATCAACGGCTTGAAGCTTTTTAACAAGGAGTTCGGCAGGGAATACGGAGACGAGGTGGTCATCCGCGTCGGCGAGGTGTTGGAAGAGTATTTTCACGGGGCATTCGTATACCGTCTGTCGGGCGACGAGTACCTTGTTCTGGCGGAAAATGTGTCCTATGAGGAGTTTATGACGAATGTCCGCGGCGCGCATGAAAAGTTGGATAATATCAGTCTCGGGCTGGTGACGTTCGGCTATGCGTGGGAGAAGATTGACATTGACGTCGCAAGCCTGGTCAGCAGCGCGGAAAACATGATGCACGACGAGAAGGAGAAGTATTACAAGCATCTGAAAAAGGGGCATCATGAGCCGATTATTAAGGAAGACTTGCTGGCGGATATTGAAAACGGACGGTTCATCGTCTGTCTGGTGCCGGTCATGGACGCGGTAACGGAGGACGTGATTGGGGCGGAGGCCGTGGTACGTTATCATCATCAGGACATCGGCATCATGAATCCGGAACGTTATATTACGATGCTTGAGGAGACCAGGCTGTCACATTATTTGGATCTGTACGTGTTTGAGGAGGTATGTAAGACGATAAGGCGGTGGGAGGTTCAGGATCTTCCGATCATTCCCGTTTCCATGAACTTTTCCGGAGCCACTTTACGTCAGGCGAATGTCGGCGATAAAATCGTGGGATTGATAGAAAAGCACCATGTGTCTTGTGAATATTTGCAGATTGAGGTTTCGGAAGGCCGCGAGATGAATCCGGAGATGCTGGCGGAAACAAGTAATAAAATCCGCAAGGCCAATGTACGTGTCTTGTTGGATCATTTTGGGGCGAAGGATTCCAGTTTTTCGATTTTGTCGGTCATGGAGTTTGACGCGCTGAAACTGGATACAAGCATTGTCAATAGCATCATCAGCAATGGGCGCAGCCAGATTGTGGCGAAAGCGGTGATTGACATTTGCCGCCGTCTGGGGGCGATGGTGTATGCGGCCGGAATCGAGACGCAGGACCAGCTCAACATGTTGAAGGAGCTTGGCTGTGACTATGTGCAGGGGACGCTTTTTAACAAGCCGATTACGATAGAAACCTTCGAGGTTCGGTATATGCAGTAAGATGGAAAAATGAAATGGCAACAGGCAACGTAAGCCGCGCGGCAGGTTATCCTGCCATCCAGAGTCGGTTTCCGTTGTCTTTCAGCCATTTTTTTTGTTTCTTATAATCCGGCAGGATGGATTCCACAATCGCGTAAAAGGCTTTTGAGTGGTTCATTTCGCGCCGGTGTGCCAGCTCGTGTACCACGACGTAGTCAAGTACTTCCTCCGGGGCAAAAATAAGCCGCCAGTTGAAATTGAGATTTCCTTTGCCGCTGCAGCTTCCCCAGCGGGTCTTCTGTTCGCGGATGGAGATATGCCCATAGGTGACGTTCATGATGGCGGCGTAGTAAGCGGTCTTTTGGGTGAAAATGTCCCGGGCGATGCAAATGTAATGGCGGCGGGCACCGTCATCGAGGGGCGGGGGAGTCTCGGTACGTGCGAGGCTTATTTTCTTTAAATGTTTTAAAATCCAGTCTTCCTTTTCGGTCAGGAAACGGTCGATGGTTGCCTTGGAAGTTCGCCTGGGCGCGCGTACCAGGACCTGGCCTTTGGTGTTGACCTGGATGGCCAGGGTTTTACGGTTGGAATAAATGATGTCATATAAAAAGGGATGTGAATTCACGTTTTTCCTCCTGATGTTTTGCGAGTATTACCATTATAGCATTTTTTATATGAAAAAAACAGAGAAAAAACCTCGAAGATTTGCGTGTCCTTTGTCGGATGTCACAAAAAACGTGAATTTCTAAAAAAATATAAATTACCGGTTGACATTTGGAAAATCAAGTGCTAAGATACACGGCATAAAGCAAGGGTGCTGCGAAGAGGATTCGCGGCACCTTTCTTTTTTATATGAAGGAAGGAGAATGATGAAGATGACAGAGGAAATTTTCAGTGTTGTAAACGGCCAGATTTTTGGGGTCTGGTTTTTGATTGGTGCCGCCCTGGTGTTCTGGATGCAGGCGGGGTTTGCCATGGTGGAGGCCGGATTTACCAGAGCCAAAAATGCCGGAAATATTATTATGAAGAACCTGATGGATTTTTGTATTGGCACGGTAACATTTATCCTGATTGGTTTTAGCTTGTTGCTTGGGGAAGACTTGTTGGGGTTGATTGGAAAGCCGGGATTTGACATTTTCACAAATTATGCCAATTTTGACTGGTCCAACTTCGTATTTAACCTCGTATTTTGTGCGACGACGGCGACCATCGTATCGGGAGCGATGGCGGAGCGGACGAAATTTTTGTCGTACTGCGTGTATTCGGCGGTGATATCGGCACTGATTTATCCGGTTGAGGCACACTGGATTTGGGGCGGCGGCTGGTTGGCCCAGATGGGCTTCCATGACTTCGCCGGTTCCTGCGCGATTCACATGGTGGGCGGCATTTCCGCATTAATCGGGGCAAAAATCCTTGGCCCCCGTATCGGGAAATTCGTGAAAGATAAGAATGGAAAGGTCACGAAAATCAACGCGTTTCCGGGACATAACCTTCCGATTGGCGCGCTTGGCGTATTTATCTTGTGGCTGGGCTGGTATGGGTTTAACGGCGCGGCGGCCACGAGCGTGGAGCAGCTTGGTTCCGTTTTCTTGACGACCACGGTGGCCCCGGCTATTGCCACGGTTACTTGTATGATTTTTACGTGGATTCGCTATGGGAAGCCGGACGTGTCCATGTGTCTGAACGCGTCTTTGGCAGGGCTTGTCGCCGTTACGGCACCTTGCGACGTGACGGACGCGCTGGGGGCGGTGATTATCGGCATCGTATCCGGCGTGTTGGTTGTGTTCGGCGTATGGTTTTTGGATAACGTGCTACATATCGACGACCCGGTTGGAGCGGTCGCGGTACATTGCTTGAACGGAATCTGGGGAACCATCGCGGTGGGATTGTTCGCGACGACGTCGGCTCCGGGAAATGATACGTATACGGGATTGTTTTACGGCGGCGGATTTGGCCTGCTTGGTATCCAGCTCGTGGGAATGTTTTCCGTGATTGCGTGGACCGCCGTGACGATTACGATTACATTTTTTGCAATCAAGGCGATTTTCGGTCTGCGCGTAAGCGAAGAGGAGGAAATCATCGGTCTGGATGCGACGGAGCATGGCCTGGCATCGGCCTACACCGGATTTAGCATTATGGACGTTTCCAACACGATGACGATGGACGTGAATGAAAATACGAACATCGGCACGGATGATTATGTTTCGGCGACGGAGGTACAGAAAGACGCGGCCGTCAAGGTGGTGAAGGCACCGGTCGTATCTGACAGCGGAATTTACAAGGTGGTTATCATTGCCAAATTGACAAGGTATGAGAAGCTTAAGAAAGCGATGAATGACTTGGGCGTGACCGGAATGACCGTGACGCAGGTGATGGGCTGCGGCGTACAAAAGGGAGCCGGTGAAAAATATCGTGGAGTCGAGATGGATGCGACGCTGCTTCCGAAGGTGAAGGTTGAAGTCGTCATCAGCAGCATACCGGTCGACGACGTGATTGAGGCGGCAAAAAAGACGCTTTATACCGGACATATCGGCGATGGTAAAATCTTCGTATATAATGTGGACCGGGTGGTCAAGATTCGCACGGGCGAGGAAGATATGGCGGCATTGCAGGACGTGGAGTAAAGCCAATATGAATGTAAAGTAAAGACAAATGAAAAACTCTAAAAGAAAGCGGCGCATGGAGAAGATGTGCCGCTTTCTGAATGATACGTTAAGGATTTTTCAGAAAATCTTAGGAATCTTATCGCTTGTTTCTTACGTTTTGTCTGGTAGATTATAAAATGCAAAGAGGATGAGACCATTTTCAATGGATGGGTTTGCAAATTATGATGTGACAAGCGGTTACAATTTGAGGGTGATTGGGCCGTGAACGAAGAACGATAGGTGAGGTGTAGGTAATGAGCGTGCAGATGTTGACAAATTATTTTCTGGAATATGGGGCGTTTTTTATTTTTTTGATTGTTTTTTTAGAATATTTAAATTTACCGGGCTTCCCGGCGGGGGTCATCATGCCCACGGCAGGAATCTGGGCGGCGAAGGGAGAGATTAGTTTTCCCGTCGTAATGCTTTTGACGGTTTTGGCGGGGCTTTTGGGGAGCTGGATGTTGTATTTTCTGGGAAGATGGGGCGGCAGCAAGGTGTTTGGCTGGTATTTTAAGAAATTTCCCAAACAGCAGCCGGTCATTGAGGAAAAGATGCAAATGCTCCGGGAAAAAGGGTGCATCGGCGTATTTGTAAGCAAGCTGCTGCCGATGGTGCGCACCATTATTTCCATCCCGGCGGGCATGGTCAAGATGAATTTTGTAAAATATACCGTCAGTTCTCTTCTGGGCGTGTTCGTGTGGAATCTGGTGTTCATCGGCGCGGGGTATTTTCTCGGGGAATCCGTGATTGGAATGCTGGGATAAGAAGAAGGGGGAGTCGGACTTGCCGGCTCCCTTTGGTATGTGTTTCATTGCGTGGCTTTTACAAGCTTGACCAGCCTGCTGGTTCCGAGTCTGCTTGCACCGAGCTGGATGAACTTTTCCGCGTCATCAAAAGAGGAGATGCCGCCGGCCGCCTTGATTTTTACGTTCTTGCCGATATGCTTTTTCATGAGCTCGACATCGGCAAACGTAGCCCCGGCAGTTGAGAAGCCGGTGGAGGTCTTAATGTATTGCGCACCGGTGTTGGTAACGATCTCGCACATCTTGATTTTCTCTTCGTCTGTCAGAAGGCAGGTCTCTATGATGACCTTTAAGACTTTTTCGTCACACGCGTCGTGAATCTGGCGGATTTCGTCTTCAATTTCCTGATAGCGTCTATCCTTCAAAAATCCAATGTTAATGACCATGTCGATTTCCGCCGCGCCGTTGGCAATGATAAGTTTTAGAATGAAATTCGACAAGAGATATTGAATCTCAAGCCGAATTTCATTTTTTATTTGGAAAAGGGAAAGCAAGGAGGAAACGGCAGGGGAGGCGTGGCGCACGCGTAAATCGTGGAACCCGTTAAAAGAGGTTAATAAACCGACCCATCGAGTGCGGGAAGGGCGCACACCTTATAGCAAGGCAATGGATGGCCACGGCGAAAGAACCCGCACCGAGACGACACAGCACTTTCCCTCTTACACAAAAGATGATAAGCGCGTTAGAGAGCAAAATCTCCGACGCGCTTATTTTTTATCAGCAAAAGAGAGGTAAACGGAATGGAAAGGGTGACATTAAAGGAGTACGAGGCGGTAAAGGCGGTGGTACTGTATGGAAAGGAATTTGAAGAAAATTCAGAAATGGAAAACAACGTCATTCACAAGCGGTATGTTTGCAAGGATGGCAGCGGGACGTTTTATGAGAGGACGGAGGACGGGGTGACGGAGTTTTGGAGTACGAAACACAGCGAAAGCTGTTTGTACGTTGACAAGGTGGGGGAAAGGCCAGAGCACGTGGAAAAAGGAGAGATTAGCGAAAGCCGACAGAAAGCAATCAAGAGAATGTACAAGTTGGTTTATTGGTTTGCCGGTGAAATGCTTAAGGAAGAGGACGCGGAGGAAAAAGAGGCGGCAGAGTTCGAAAGGCAGCGCAAGGAAGAGCCGGACAAGCTGCAATTCAGAGTAAGCACCCATGACAATAATGCAAGGGTAATGAAAGACTGCATGAGGGAGGCGCGAGACGCGGCAGAATTTTTAAAGAATAGAGAAAACGACGTAGAGGAATGGCAAATAGCGGGTATTAACGCAATGTGTGACCAGTGCAATGCAGAAAAAATTATACCGTATGATTTGCCAACGGCAATCAAAGGGCTTTTGTGCATGCACATTCTTTGCAAGCCATTATGCATAGATGCGGTAACGGAATAAGAAAACGGGCGGCAGCCGCCCGGACGGGAAGGAGGGGAGAGACGTGGCAAGAAAATACAGAAGGTTGCGCTACGAGGATAGGAAAACAATAGAGACGATGCTCAAGGACGGAAGAAAAATCGAAAAGATTGCGGAAGAGCTGGGAGTGCATCGCTCGACAATCTACAAGGAGTTCAAGCGAAGCGGGACGGACGAGCGGACGTATACGGCAGACGTGGCACAAGAGACGCTATAAGCACAAAGGAGGACGAAAGAAATGAAAGGAACATTGCGGGAGGTTTATTACGGCGCGTATTTTAGCGCGACCAGGATTCCATGGCGGATTTATGGGAACCATTCGCACAAATTATTATGTGAAGATTATGGGGAATTGAGGGGCGATGATGCAACCATTGACAGCATGGCGGTGGTAAAGTGCACGAAGAAAAATGGTTACTGGAGAATCGTCGTTGCGGACTAAGAAGGTGAAGGAGAGGTAAAAGGCATGAACGAGTTAGAAGCCGCAAGATACGAGGAACAAGGAAAGATTTTGGAACTGCTGGTGGAAATTCAAAGGACAAGCGCACCAATTGAGTTGAGCATAGGATGGGCAGGGGACGGTACCGTCCGGCAGGGGGTCTTGATAAAGTCAGCACCGCCAGTAGTAACGCAAAAGTTGGTGGAGGCCGGGTACAGCCTGGACATCACGACGCAAGGCGTGTTGGTTTACAGAATATAGGCGGCAACGCCGCCAGCACCCGCCCTTAATTTAGTGGCAGAATACCGAGCTTGTGACTGGCCATGGCAGTACAAGCCTATAGCGGGACGCCGGTTCGATTCCGGCAGGGCGGTTTTGGCAGCAGGAATGGCGATCCTGCGACGGATGGCAGCAGGTCAACAGCTGACATTCGGATACCGTGGGAAAAATGACGGCGGGCATACCGGCCAGAGAGTATGCGGATGGTCAACAAGTTTTTCGGGTTCTTAAGTTACACGCTTTTTAATGTGAAAAGCAGCCCAACACGGTAAATAAGCACGCCAGGAATAAGAGCCATGAAGAGACGGAGGGCACCACCAGAAAGGATTGAGGGATTTGGCGAGGCAGGGAGTGTGTCACGACGGCGGCGACGGGGAAATGGCGGTCGCCGCCAAGAATGCAGGGGAACGAGGCATACAAGAAAATTGCCTTAGAACAGAAGAGAGGCGGGAAATGGTACAAATACTGGAATTGTTTGGCGGGATAGGCAGCCCGCGCTGTGCCTTGCGAAACATCGGGGTGCCGACAAAGGCCATCGACTACGTGGAAATTGATGAAAAGGCGGTTCGTTCCTACAACGCCATGTTTTCCGACGAACTGGGATACAAGGAGCAGAGCGTGGTCGGCTGGAACTTGAAGCCGGACATCCTGGTGCATGGCAGCCCATGCCAGGATGTCAGCATAGCGGGACACCAAAAAGGGGCGGATAAAGACAGAGGGACGCGTTCGAGCCTTATGTGGGAAACGATTCGCATCATAGAGAACATGGGGGAATGGAAACCGAGGTGCGTCATCTGGGAAAACGTGAAGAACGTGCGGAGTCGACGCATGAGGGCGAACTTCGACAGTTATTTGTCGGAAATGGAAAGGCTTGGATATGGCAACAGCTTTGAAACGCTGGATGCTCGGGAGTTCGGGCTGCCACAAGCGAGAAAAAGGGTGTTCGTGGTTTCGATGCTGGGCGGTGGAAAGTTTGGGTTTGACGACTTGATTAGAACGCCCATGCGGGACATAGGGGAGTTCCTGCTACCAGACGCGCCGCCAGCGTATGACGTGACGCAGCCGAGCGTGTTGGAGGCAATCGGGAAAAAGGGGATACGCCGGGCGACGGTGATAAAGGAATACGCGTTTACCATCACGACGAGGCAGGACAGAACGCCGGCGCAAGTGGTGGACATGGGAAACGGGCGATACAGGTATCTGACCGAATTGGAGTGCTGGCGTTTGCAGGGGTACACGGACGCGGACTTCGAGGCGGCGGCAGCGGTGCACGAACGAGTGGGGCGTTATAAAAAGCCGCTTTACAAGCAGGCGGGCAACAGCATACCGGTACCGATATTTGAAAGCTTGTTCCGAAAAATCATATTGAACGAGACGGCAGAAAGCGAGGCGAGGCATGGAAGAGAGGAGGCAGCGGTGTAAATGGGGTATTTCAACGAGGGAAATGATTGTGATATGTGCAGACATCAATTCTTGACGGGGCGCGATGGTGATGAGCTGGATTGCCGGAGGCGTGAACTTGAATTACCTTGCCGGTTTGAAGAAATAGACATCCGGACATGCCCGGTATGTAATAACGAGGTTGAACGTGAGGAAATGGATTTCACAAGGGATTGTCGCGGAATTACATTCAGATTAGTTTGCCGTAAATGTTGGGAAAGGCTCATGTCAAAAGGGTATGACGGAGAGTACTACACGGAGGCAGACGAACAGATTGAGGATGACTATTGATGCGAGACAGAGTGAAAGTGAACTGCGTGTGGAATTATTGCAAATGCAAGCGAATTTCGAAAGCGAGGGAAGAGGATGAAGAGAAACGGGAGACATGCACGGGAAAATAGAAGGCTGAAAAGGCTGATAAGGTTCGCGGTGCGGCTGATGGTTTGCATCGTGGCCATCGTGACGCTCGTGGCGATAACGAGGGACTGGGAAAATCGGAAAGACGCGGGGACGGACGGAACCGGGACGGCGCGGACGCAGACACAAGCGCAGCCGCTGACCATTGACGTGCCGGAGACGGCCACGGAGGGCATCATCAGGATATACGACCAGGACGGGCGTTGCCTATGCATTTATTACGGGGAAATCAGGATAAACAACACGGGAAAGGACGGAAAGCGAATCGACATTGAATGCACGGGGTCGCAATACCAGCAGTACGAAGGAGCGGAAAGGGGCGGCGCGGATGACTGAAAACGAAAGATACAAGGCGGCCGTGCGCGGATTCTACGGAATGTATAGGCGGTTGCAGAGGGAGCACCGCCTGCGGATGCGAAGCGAGTTCGACATGAAGGGAAACAACAGCATCGAGATATGGAAGTACGGGGATGACGCGAAGGGGAGCTGCATCTGCAGGGCAAGGGAGGAAAGCGAACTGGCGTGTTATGAGCGGGCGATGGAGCTGTTGGAAGGTTATGGAGGAAAGGAGAAGCGCAGGGATGAAAAAAGAGCAGGCTGACAATTCGAGATTTCCCGGAGACGAATGCGCGGAAGTCTTGCGGTACATGGAAGAGCGGGGCATCGACAACGCGGTGGCATTGTCGGGAAGGCTGAAAGGGGTGGAAGAGGTTTCCGATCTGTGCGGCCTGCGCTTCGAGGGGTATCTGGCGAAAGTAGAAACGGCAAGGACGAGCGGGACGACGGACGAGGTGCTGGTGGCGTTTACGGATGCGGCCATGCCGAGGGAGGACGACGTGGCGGGATTCGAAATGCCGCCCGGATGCCATGTCCTGGCATCCGGGAAGGTACAAACGTTAAAGGACTTTCGAAGCGGAAGGGTGACGGTGTTCGTCCTGGCCGACTTCCTGGCGATGGCAAAAAGCCCGATGGCGCAGAACGACGTGGTATTGCGCGGTGTCATCGCGAACAAGCCGACACATAGGGAAACGCCGCGGGGGAAAAGAATCACGGACATCATGGTCATGGTAAAGGGCGAAATCGCGAAAAAGCCGTCCTTTTGCTTCATCCCGTGCGTGTGCTGGCAGGAGCAGGCGGACGAAGCGGCGGGATGGCACGAGGGTGACGCGGTGGAACTTGTCGGAAGATACCAGAGCCGACGGTATGAAAAGGTGGTGGACATCGAAAGCGGGGAAAGGGAGACGCGAACGGCACGCGAGATATCGGTGCGAATGATTGGAAGAAAGGAAGGTACGGAAAATGAGGACTAGGATGATGATGGACGACAAGGGAAACCTGCAGGAGACACGGGTGGAAATCCCGCTAAATGGAGGTGGCGGCGAGCTGGGAATGCACGCGGCAAGAAACCTGGTCGCGCACATAGACGGGCTCAAGGCGATGGAGACGGAAGAGGAACTGCAGATTTGCTCCTACGCGATATGCGGGTACGCCTTATGCTGCAAGGAGTGCGGATTCCTGACGGAGAAGAGCGTGGACGAATTGATGGAGCTGATGGAACAATTGGCGGAAAACGAACGCAAAAGGATTGCAGCACGCGGGGAAAGGAAAATCGAAGAATGAGAAGGGTGTACATATGCAGCCCGTATAGGGCGGAAAACGACGCGGAGCTGGACAGAAACATAAATTACGCGAGGGAGCTGACGAGGCAGGCGATAGAGTCGGGACTCGCGCCAATCACGCCGCACTTGTACATGACGCAGTGCCTGGACGAGGGCGAGCCGTGGGAGAGGGAGTTGGGAATGGCGGCGGGCGAGGCGTTGCTGAAAGGCTGCGACTTCGTGCTGGCGGGCATCCGCCACGGCATAAGCGAAGGAATGAGGGCGGAAATAAAGGTGGCGGAAATGGCGGGGATAGAGGTGGTAAACGCGGACAAGCTGCATTACAAGCTGGAGCACGACCGCAAAAGGAAACTGGAAGAATACGCGGACTTGCACCTTTGCGAATATTGCGAGGGCGACAGGTTGCACAGCTGCACGGGATACAAATGCAAGGAACCGTATAAAAGGGCGTACGAGCAGGCAAGGAAACAATACGGAATCGGGGGATTTGAGAAATGAAAAAAACAAGGAGAATGGCGTTAAGGAGCAGGGCGAACAAGTGAAAAAGACGTGACGGAACAAGAAAGCCCTTGCGGCGCGTGAGCACCGCGGGGGCTAAGCCATACGGCTTTCACGGTCAATGGACGGCGTGCCACGGTATGGCGGGAGGTCAAGGATTGCACGGGCTGGAAAGCCCGCCTTATCACTTGATAAAACTATTATCTTTACGACAAGGGTGCCGGGAAGGGGTAGGGAGACATGCCATACGTTGAGAGGGTCACAAGGGCGGGGAAAACGATAGAGATAGAGCGGTACTTTACGAGCAGGTACAAGAAGCAGGGGATAAAGAGGGGGGACAAGGTAAGGCCGACGACGGAGCAGCAGGAAAAGGTAAACACGAGGCAGGCGGAGCGAAAGCTGCGCATCCTGATAAACGCCAACTTCGAATACGGGGACTACCACTTGGTACTGGACTATGTACGGAAAAAGGGGGAGCCGGACAGAACCAGAGAACAGATGAGGCGGGACGTGGACGTGTTCCTCCGGGAGTGCCGCAAGGAATACAAAAAGGCAGGGATTGAGTTCAAGTACGTGCACGTCATGGAAGTGGGCAAGAGGGGGGCGAGGCATCACCACCTGGTCATAAACAAAATCGACACGGGGATTTTGCAACGTTGCTGGTACAAGGCGTA
The DNA here is from genome assembly GCA_949915905.1 of uncultured Lachnospiraceae bacterium. GTDB lineage: Bacteria > Bacillota > Clostridia > Lachnospirales > Lachnospiraceae > Schaedlerella. The sequence continues at coordinate 17,666 of CATLEQ010000004.1, forward strand.
CGAGGGACACAACAGAGTCAAGGTGTTCCCGTTGGATGACAGCGGGCAGTACGCAGAACTGGCGGCGTACCTGATTAAATACACGAACGCGCACAGAAGGGAAGAGGACGGCGCGTTGCAGGGCAAGCGTTGGAACTGTAGCAGGAACCTCATAAGGCCGGAGCCGGAAATCAGGATAATTTCGGACAGAGAGTACTTCAAGGCGGAGGCGAGGCCGATAAAGGGCTACTACGTGGACAAGGGGAGCGTAAGCAAGGGCGTGCACAGCCCGGAGTATTACGGGTACGGGTATTTCAGGTACACGCTCGTGAAAATGGCAGGAGAGGGGGTGACAAAGACATGAGGAACTTCAGACTGGATGACGAGGGCGGGCATCAGGAGGCGTTGTTTAGTTGGGCGGACTACCAGTTAGGGCGGATGCCGGAGCTGGAATACATGCACCACGTGCCGAACGGGGGCAAGCGGGACAAGGCGACGGCCACGGTGTTGAAACGGCAGGGTGTCAAGGCGGGTGTGCCGGACGTAGTGCTGCCAGCCGCGCGGGCGGGATACCACGGACTGTACATAGAGCTAAAGGCGGGGAAGAACACCACGACGGGCAACCAGAAGAGGTGGCTGGAATACTTGCGGCGGCAGGGGTACTACACGGCGGTATGCTACGGATGGCAGGCGGCGGCAGAACTGATTGAGCGGTACTTGCTGCACCCGGAGGAACTTGCCAGAGAACAAAAGACAATCACGATGCGCTAAAAGTGCGCGGAAAGGGAGACGGAGAATGAAAACGATTAGCATCTTGAACTTGAAAGGCGGCGTGGCCAAGACGTTCACGGCGGCCAACATGGCATACGAGTTATGGCGCAGGGGGTACAAAGTCCTGATGCTGGACAACGACAAGCAGGGGAACTTAAGCAAGGCATACGGGATGTATGACGCGGAGAACGTCGCGCCGATGACGAGGCTCCTTGGAGGCGGCTGGGAAAGGGCGGAACAGCTGATAAGCCACACGACGTATCGGGGCATCGACATCATAACGGCGAACATGTCGTTGTTCGGGGCGACGTGGAACCTGACGAAGGAAGAGGACGGGAACCAGGCGGAGCGGTACAAACGACTAAGGGACGCGGACGTGAAGTGGGGGCATGGATGGGCGGTCGTTGGTTCCCTGCCGATAGAGCAGGCCTACGATTTTTGCATCGTGGACAACCCGCCGGACATCGGGCTTAACGTGGTAAACGCCCTGGCAATCACGGACGAGGTCATCGTGCCGATAAAGATTGACGAGTGGGCGTTGGAAGGGCTGGATGTGTTGGAAGAGCAGATAGAGGACGTTCGGGCGTTCAACCCGTCCTTGAAAATCCGGGGCATCCTGGCAACGTCGTACCAGAACACGGACGGGGAATCGGCGGGGCTGGAATGGCTGGAAGGGAAGTTGAAGGAAAAGGCGGGCAGGGGGGCGTATAGCAAGGAGTTCATCTTGTGGACGATAAGGTACTCGAGGAGGGTGGCAGAAAGCTCGTTCTTGTCCAAGCCGATTTATGAGTACAGCCCATGTTGCGGGGCGGCGCAGGACTACAAGAAGTTCGTGACGGCATACACGGAGAAAGCGAGGTAACGAAGGATGGCGAAGTTTGGAATTAATGACATTTTGAACGCGAGGACGAGGGCGGCGGGGGCATCCAGGGAGGCGGACGGGTACAAGGAGATTTACCTGAACCCGCACGAGGTGAAGGACGCGCCGGAGAACACGCACCAGAAGCTGGAGGGCATCGAGGAGCTGGCGGACAGCTTCCTGACCGTCGGGCAGGAGCAGCCGACGGTATTGGCGAGGATAAAGGGAGAATACTACATCATTGACGGGCACCGGAGGAACGCGGCGAACATCATGAACCTGCAACGCGGGCACAAGGAGTATGAAAAAGTGCTTTACCGTTACGCGGACATGAGCGAGGCAATGTACGAGCTGCGCCTGCTGGCGGGGAACGGGTACACGCAACCGTTGACGGCGTACGAAAAGACGAGGCTGGTAGAGCGTACGAAGGCGGCCTTGGTTCGGGCGAAGGAAGAGGACGGGCTGGAGATACAAGGGAAGATGCGCGACCTGATAGCCGCCATGCTGAACGAAAGCCCGACGAACGTGGCAAGGATGGAAAGCATAAGCAACAACGCCGCGCCGGAGGTGAAGGAACAACTTAAAAGCGGGAACATGGGCATCACCGCCGCGTACGAGGCGGCAAAGCTGCCACGGGAAGAACAGAGGGCGATAGCGGAGAAGGTGGCGAAGGGTGAGGACGTTCGGGCAAAGGAGATAGCGGCCAAGGTCGCGGAGAAAACGGCGGCCAAGGCGGCGGAGGACGCGGAACAAGCGCAGCGTGACTATGAAAGGCAGCAGGAAGAAAGCGACAAGGAGATGGAAAAGGCGGAGCGAAAGAGGGACGAGGCACGGGAGAAGGCCTTGGAGGCGGCGGAGGCCGCGAGGCACGCGAAGGTGCTGCGGGAGTGGGTGAAGGAAAGCGTGAGCGCGGCCACCAAGGCGGCAGCCGATGCCGTGCTCAAGGTGTCCGATTCGGACACGCCGCAAGAGGACTGGAACAAGACGGACTGGGTGGTGTTTAGCGCGAGGGAAATCATGAAGCGCGCGGACAAGGTAAGCGAAAGCGACCTGGCCAAGCTACACGCCATCATGGAGCGCAGCAAGTCGGCGGCGGGGCAGGACGTAGAAGGGGAGCGGGTGCCGGGACAAATGAGCGTCAAGGATTATTTGCGGAAGGTGGAAAGCGGGGTGAAGCGGGATGAAGTATAGGCAGTGGAAAAAGAACTATAAAAGACTGCACGGAGTAAACCCGCCCTTGGAACTGGATAGGCGAAAGAAGTGCAGGATGGCGAGAAGGGCGGCCGGGGTCATAAGGGGCGTGGACTTCGCGGAGGTGGCCAGCAGGGCGGCGGAGACGATTGTAAACGCCACGGCAACATTCATGCGGAGCATGGGCGAGGCCTTCGACAAGGCCGGGACGGCGTGCAGAATCGCGGCGGACTACGTGCAACCGATGGAAATGGGGGAGGGCGCGAAAGAGTGGGACGTGACGGACGTGGGATGGGGGTATAGCGTGGGCGAGCGCGTCAAGGTTGACGGCGTGGGTGGCGGAAGGCAACGCTACAGTCGCCATGCCCTGGCAACCTACGAGCGCGGGACGGCGGAGAAGATTGTGGAGCTGATGCGGAAAGACCAGTTGGAATATTACAGACGCGAGCACCCGGAGAAGGTGACGAGCAGAAGCGACGCGGCGGACGCTGTGGCGTATGCCGTCAAAGCAAGAGGGCTTGCACTGGGAAGGGGGTGAGGACGATGCAGGACGGCGGGAATGAACGAACGGTCGAACTAACGCCGGAGGTGGAAGAGGTGATACAGAGGGCGGCCAAGGCGGCGGTGGCCGAGTACAAGAGGCAGGAGGAACGGGACAAGAAGAAAAACAAGTACCACAACACGTTCACGCTCATGAAGTGCTACCGGGACGCGGCGTTCCACATAGAGAACGCGATAAGCGACGGGCAGCAGCTGGAACTCAAGGGGATGACGGACGAGCAACAGAGGACGTACCTGGAAAGCGTGAGGCGGAGCCGTTTCAAGACGCTGATTATGACGGCGCACATCGACAAGGCGGTGGAAGAGATAGAACGCAGGAGGGTGGCGGCAGGCAGGGGCATCGAGTACAAGGCGTTTGAAATGTACTTCATGCAGGGCATGGACTACGCGGCCATCGCGGAGGAACTGGACACGGGGAAGAACACGCCGAGGCGGTGGGTGACGGCGGCCATCAACGAGTTGTCGACGCTGCTCTGGGGAATCGACGAGGAACGCGTGGCGGGCATGGTAAAGTGATGGTAAAAACGTGGGGTTTACATGGTAAATCGAAGGCGTTACAATGGTAACATGAAAAGAGTGGGCGACAGCTTAACCGTGACGCGGCGGCAGTTACCCGCTCTTTTCGCGTTTTCATTTTTCAACCTCCACCCGGTGCATGAAACCCAGGGCACCGGGGAACAAGGGGAAGGGAGCGGGGACGGCATGAAGGCATGGGCGAGGAGCTTTTACTTGTCGGCGGCATGGGAGGGAACCAGAGCCGCTTATTTGATGTCACAAGACTACATATGCGAGCGGTGCGGAGAACCGGCCAAGGTCGTGCACCACAAGCGGCGCATCACGCGGGACAACATAAACGACGCGGGCATCACGCTGAACTGGGACAACCTGGAGGCGTTGTGCCAGGACTGCCACAACAAGGAGCACCACAAGCGAAAGCCGACGCTGCGGTATCGGTTCGGCGCGGACGGGGAACTACTCCCCCCTATCGGGAAAAACATTTAAGGGGGACGGATACCGAGGGGGAATCCTTAAAGTTACCCTGCGGGCGGGCGCACGCGTGGTGTGGGAGGGGTGTGGTGGGCAGAGGGACGGAAAAAGGGGTGAAAGGGAATGGCGAAAAAGGAAGAAAAGACGAAAGAACAACGCGTCAAGTCCGAGAAGACCAGACTTAAAAAGATTTTCGTGGATTTGGACGAGAATAAGAAAAGCTTAGTGATGCCGCTGATAGAAAAGGCCGCGTTCATGGGCGTGGAACTGGACGACCTGCAGGAGGACATCGGACGGGAAGGGTGGACGAGCGATTACAAGAACGGGGCGAACCAGTACGGGACGAAGAAAAGCCCGGAGGCGGAAACCTACATCGCGTTGAGCAAGAATTACGCGGCGGTCATAAGGCAGCTGACCGAACTCGTGCCGGCCGCGAAGCGGAAGAACAGCAGGCTGGCGGCAATGAGGAAGGAATAGGGAGAATGCCGTATAAGAGCTACATCCACGAGTACAACGAAAAGATTAAAAGCGGCAAAATCGTGGCGGGAAAGTGGATAAAGAAGGTTTACGCAATCATTACGGACGGGCTGAAAAGGCAGGAGTATTTTTTTAATGCGAAGGAGGCCAACAAGGCGATAAGCTTCATAGAAGGCTTCTGCCACCATAGCAAGGGGCGCAACGACCTGATTACGCTGGAACTATGGCAAAAGGCGATGGTTTCCGTCATTTTTGGCATACAGGACGCAGAAAAAACACGTATTTTCCGTGAGGTTTTTATAGTAGTCGGCAGGAAAAACGGAAAGAGCTTGTTTGCATCTGCGATTATTGCATACATGGTATACCTAGAGCCAGAGTACGGGCAGGAAATCTACTGTTTGGCACCGAAATTAGACCAAGCGACCCTGGTATATGACGGATTTTATAAAATGGTGCAGGCAGAGGACGAGCTAAACGAGCTGGCAAAAAAGCGGCGCAGCGATATTTACTACGAGGAAACAAACAGCTTTGTAAAGCCCATCGCATTTAACGCCAAGAAGTCTGACGGATTTAACCCGCAGCTGGTGGTGTGTGACGAAATGGCGGCGTGGAGTGCGGAAGCGGGGCTAAAGCAGTACGAGGTCATGAAGTCGGCCTTGGGCGCGCGCAGGCAGCCCATGATTTTGTCCATCAGCACGGCGGGGTACGTGAATGACGGAATCTATGACGAACTGATGAAGCGCGGCACCAGTTTCTTGAACGGCGGCAGCAGGGAGCGGAGGCTTTTGCCGTTCCTTTACATGATAGACGACGTGGAGAAGTGGAACGACATCGGGGAACTTAAAAAGGCCAACCCGAACATGGGCGTTTCCGTACGGGAAAGCTATTTCCTGGAAGAAATCGCGGTGGCCGAAAACAGCCTGAGCAAAAAGGCGGAGTTCTTGACGAAGTACTGCAACGTCAAGCAGAACAGTTCCGTTGCCTGGCTGGAATACGCGACGGTGGACGGCGCGGGAATCGAGAAGACGTTGGAGGACTTTCGCGATTGCTATGCCGTGGGCGGCATAGACCTAAGCCAGACGACGGACTTGACGGCGGCCAGCGTGGTCATAGAAAGGGACGGCGTGCTTTATGCGTTCACACGGTTCTTCATGCCGAGCGGCAAGATGGAGGAATTGCAGGCGACGGACGGCGTGCCGTATGAGATTTTTGTCAAGAAGGGACTGATAACCTTGAGTGGCGAGAACTACGTGGACTACAAGGACGTTTACAAGTGGTTCGTGAGTCTGATGGAGGAGCACGGGATTTACGTGCTGAAAGTCGGGTACGACAGGTACAGCGCGCGGTATCTTGTGGACGACATGAAAAACTACGGGTTCCACATGGACGACGTGCACCAGGGGGAGAACCTAACGCCGGTCATAAGGGAATTCGAGGGCATCATCAAGGACGGAAACTTCAAAATCGTGGGCAACGACTTGCTAAAGACGCACTTCTTGAACGTCGCGCTCAAGCACAACATGGAAACAAGGAAATTCAGGCCGATAAAGATGGAGCAGCGGGCGCGCATCGACGGATTCGTGTCCGTCATCGACGCGATGACGGTGCGGCAAAAATATTGGGAGGAATGCGGCGAGCTGCTTAAGAACGCCGCATAGAAAAGGGGGTGGATGAAATCAGGTTCTGGGATTATCTTTTTCACGGAAGGGAATTGCGCTACATAGACAGCTATTTCAAGATGCTGAACGGGTACAGCCCGGCATTTACAAGTTATAACGGCGGCGTGTACGAAATGGACTTGACGAGGACGGCGGTGAACAGCTTCGCGACGCATTGCAGCAAGTTGAAGCCGGAAATAGAGGGCGGCGCGTTGAAGCGTCTGGAAAAGACGCTGCAGTACAAGCCGAACTACTTCATGGACACGTCAAAGTTCATAAAGCGGCTGGCGACGTACCTGGCGGTGGAGCACACCGCCTTCATCGTGCCGGTGGAGGACAAACTCGGGTCGCTGTGCGGTTGGTACCCGTTACGGGCGCAGCGGTGCGAGGTGGTGGAGGCGCGGGGGACGGTGTACCTGCGTTACTTGTTCGGAAACGGGGAGCACGCCGCCATCGAGTTCGAGCGGGTGGGAATCATGACGGACTTCGAGTACAGGGACGAACTCTTCGGGGAGGACAACAAGACGTTGAAGCCCACGATGCAGCTGATACACACGCAGAACGAGGGCATCATAAACGCGGTGAAGAATTCCGCGAGCATTCGGTTCATGGCAAAGCTGAACAACATGCTAAAGCCGGAGGACATCAGGAAGGAGCGACAGAGGTTCACCGAGGACAACTTAAGATCCGACAACGACAGCGGCATGATTCTTTACGACACGAAGTATTCGGACGTGAAGCAGGTGGAAAGCAAGCCGTACACGCCGTCCGCCTTGCAGATGCAGCTGATACAGGACAACGTGTGCACGCACTTCGGCACGAACATGGCCATCCTGCAAAACAAGTTCGACGAGGAAACGTGGAACGCGTACTACGAGGGAAAGATTGAGCCGTTCGCCATCCAGCTGTCGCTCGTCATGTCGAACATGTGTCTTTCAGAGAGGGAGCGGGCGTACGGCAACGCCATCATGTTCTCGGCGAACCGCCTGCAATATGCCAGCAACGCGACGAAGCTGCAAGTCAGCACGCAGCTTTTCGACCGGGGGCTGTTGAATCGAAACGGCGTGATGGACATATGGAACATGGCGCACGTCGAGGGCGGTGAAAAATACTACATACGGAAGGAGTACACGGAAGTGGACAAATTGGACAAGGAAGAAGTGGGGACGCGGCCAACCGCGCAGCAGGTGCCGCAAGACGGGGAAGGACAAGGCGAGGGGGAAACGATATGAAGGACGTGATGTTACTGCATGGCGATTGCCTGGAACTCTTGGACGAAATCCCGGACGGGTCGGTGGACGCGGTTCTGACAGACCCGCCGTATTCGTCGGGCGGCCTTTACCTTGCGGACAGAAAAAGGACGACGCGGGAAAAGTACACCGACACGGACCATGCCGGGGCGGCGAGGTTCCCGGATTTTGGCGGCGACAACATGGACCAGAGAAGCTTCACGGAATTCATGCGGGCGGTGCTTCTCAAATGCCGCAAAAAGACGGCAGAGGGGGGATTTGCGCGGTGTTCATAGACTGGCGCAACCTTCCGGCCATGACGGACGCGTTGCAGATGGCCGGGTGGCTCTATAGCGGGATAGTCGTGTGGGACAAGGGAAACTCGCGGGCAACTCCCTGGCGGTTTCGAAACGATTGCGAATACGTCGTGTGGGGAATCAACGGCCATAGGGACGCGAAAGCGAGAAAGGGTGTCGAGGTCTACCCGGGGTGCTACCGCGTGCCAATCGTGCAGTCGAGGGACAAGCACCACCAGACGGAAAAGCCGCAAAGGCTCCTGGAGTGCCTGCTGCGGATTTGCCCGGAGGGCGGGACGGTGCTCGACCCATTCGCGGGGAGCGGCTCGACGGGGGTTGCCTGCTTAAATACGGGAAGGGGATTCATAGGGATGGAGATTGGAAGGGAATATTTTGACATCATGACGGAAAGGGTGGGGGAGGCGCGAAATGCCAATCAGGAAGGAAAGGGAATGTAGGACGCTGGCGACCCCGTTGGCCGTCAGGACGGCAAAGAAGCGGATGCAGACGGACTGTTACGTGGAGGGGTACGCCACGACGTTTGGCAAGCCGTACTTGCTTTACGAGTTCGAGGACGGCACGAAGTTTTACGAACGGATAGACGCGCACGCGCTGGACGGCGCGGACATGGGCGACGTCATCATGCAGTACGACCACGAGGGGCGGGTGTTCGCCCGCTGCTCGAACAAGACGCTCATCCTGGAGGCGGACGAGAAGGGACTCCTGGTGGCCGCGGACTTGGGAAAGACGGACTTGGCGAGGGGACTGTACCAGGACATCGAGGCGGGCATGATAACCAAGATGTCGTGGGCGTTCGTGGTGACGGAGGACAGCTATGACAAGGCCACGCGTACTAGGACGATATTGAAGGTCGGCAAGGTTTACGACGTGTCCGCCGTGAGCATCCCGGCGAACGGCGACACGGAGATTAGCGCGCGCGATTTCGCGCGGGCAAGTTACGAGCGGGAACGGCGGGAGTCGTTGCAAAGGCGGGCGAGGCTGCTAAGGATTATGGCGGGCTTGTAAAAAATAAAAAAGAAAAGGAGAACGAGGACGATGGACAAGAGATTGAAGGAGATTGAGGCAAGGCTGGCGCAGATTCGCGGGGAGCTGACCACGAGGGCTGCGGAATTGAAGGAAGAGGAGATAACGGCGTTGGAAAACGAGGTGGAAACCTTGCAACAGGAGCGGGACACGATTGTGGCGACGGCAGAGAAGAGGAACGCCCTGCTGGCCAGAATCGCGGCGGGCGAACCCGTGGGCGACGACGGGGACGGCGAAGGAAACGGCGTGCCACCGAGGGTGATTCGCAATTTTGCGGGGGCGGCAGGGGAAGGCCGCGATGACGGCGACAAGTACGGAACCATGGAGTACCGCAAGGCGTTCATGCGGCACGTGTGCAGGGGCGAGGCCATACCGGCGGAGTACCGGGCGGATGCCGTCAGCACGACCGCGGAGGTCGGGGCGGTCATCCCGACGACGGTGCTGAACCAGATAGTGGAGAAGCTAGAAAGCACGGGAATGATTCTGCCGCTCGTGACGAGGACGGCGTACAAGGGCGGCGTTGGCATCCCGGTGTCCACCGTGAAGCCGACGGCCACGTGGGTGAGCGAGGGCGCGGGGAGCGACAAGCAGAAAAAGAACATCAAGAAGGACGGCATGATTACGTTTGCCTACCACAAGCTGCGTTGCGCCGTGGCGGTGTCCCTGGAAGTTGACACGATGGCAATCAGTGCGTTCGAGAGCCTGCTCATCAACAACATCGCCGAGGCGATGGTGAAGGCCTTGGAGCAGGCAATCATCAGCGGGGACGGGAACGGAAAGCCAAAGGGGATCCTGGCGGAAACGCCGGAGACCGGGCAGGCAATCGAGAGCGCGGCACCGTCCTATGACGACCTGGTAAACGCGGAGGCGGCATTGCCGCTGGCGTACGAGAACGGCGCGAGGTGGTGCATGAGCAAGAAGACGTTCATGGGCTACGTGGGAGTCAAGGACAGCAACGGGCAGCCGATAGCGAGGGTGAACCACGGAATCACGGGAAAGCCGGAGCGGGTGCTCCTGGGAAGGGAAGTGGTATGTTGCGACTACGTGCCGTCCTATGCGGCCACGCTTGAGGCGGGAACGGTGTTCGCGTTCCTCTTCAATTTCAAGGACTACGTGCTTAACACCAACTATACCATGGGGGTCAAGAAGTACGAGGACAACGACACGGACGACAAGGTCACGAAGGGAATCATGCTGGTGGACGGCAAGGTGGTCGACAAGGGAAGCCTGGTGACCATCAAGAAGCTGAAGGCGGCGTAGGAAAGAATGCAGGGCGGTCGGCGTTTCGCGCTGGCCGCCGGAAACGGGGTGAACAAGAATGAAGGACGGATGGGACGTTGAACGGCTGAAAGCCATGAAATACGGCGAGTTGAAGGAACTGGCGAAGGGACTGGGCTTGAACGCGGGCGGCAAGACGGAAGAGATTCGGGAAAGAATCATGGAGGCCATGGGCGAGAAAGAAGAACCGACGGGAAAGGGCGCGGAGACGGCCACGGTGAGGGTCGTCGAGAAGTTCCTGGACAAGAGATTAAACCGGGTCAAGGACGTGGGCGAGACTTACGAGGTGGACGGAGACCGGGCGGTCGAACTGCTGGCGGCTGGCGTGGCGGAAGTCGTAAAATAGAAAGAGGGTGCGGGACATGGCGGGTGCCACGACGTTGACGGAGAAGATGCGGGCGGCGTTGCGTATCAGCAGCACGAGCGGGAAGATAACGGAAGAAATCGAGGACTGCATCCTTGCGTGCAAGGCCGACCTTGTGAACGACGGCATAAGGGTCATTGACGAGGAGGACGGGTTGATTGTCAGGGCGGTGACGCTTTACTGCAAGTCGGAGTTCGGGTACAACGACAAGGCCGAGGCGTTCCGCCGGTCGTATGACACGCTGAAAATGCGTCTCGCGATGTCGAAGGAATACAACGGGGACGGCGTGCTGGACGTGTCCGATTCGGACACCGGGAACGCGGAAAGGATGGAAGGACATGGTGGCATGGGCTGACGAGATTACACTCGTGTGCCAGATGGTGGCAGGCGAGAGGATAAACGGCAACGGGTTCGAGAACGAGCCACGGGAAAGCGTCCGAACCGTCTTTTGCAACAAGAAGTCGGTGGGGTATCGCGAGTACTTCAAGAGCCAGCAGACGGGCAAGGTGGTGGAGGCGAAGTGCGAGGTGCACAAGGCGGACTATGGGGGCGAGGATGTCGTGGAACTGGAAGGGAAACGCTTTTTCGTGCTCAAGACGTACGAGGTGGACGACGACACGGTGGAGCTGACGCTGACGGATTTGAGACACAAGGATGTAGAAACGTAAAATGCGATATTGCAACCCTTTTGCACTTGTGCTACACTTCAAGTGAAATAGTGAAATACCAGAAAATAGGAGTGTGGGAAGATGCGAAAGAGGTTATATGAAATTATTGAATTGTCAAAGGACGATGACAAGTTAAGCAAGGCCTATGATTTCTTTATGATGTTTGTAATCATTGCAAGCTTGATACCGTTGGCGTTCAAAGAGACGAATAACTTGTTCATGGTCGTGGAGCGCGTGTCAACGGCCATTTTTATTATTGACTATATCTTGCGATTTGTGACTGCGGATTATAGAAGCGAGGGAACAAGCGGGAGGATAAAGGCTTTTGTTTTGTATCCATTCACACCATTGGCTATAGTTGATTTGTTGGCCATTATCCCGTCCTTTGGGATTATTGCATCGGGATTCAAGATGCTAAAGTTGTTTCGATTGTTGCGAACGTTTAGGGTGTTTAGGGCGTTTAAGATTATCAGGTATTCGAAGAGCGTAATGATTATTTCAAATGTTATGAAAAAGCAAAAAGAATCTCTTTTAGCGGTGTGCGTGCTGGCGGCGGCATATGTTTTAATATGTGCGTTAATCATTTTCAACGTTGAACCAGACACGTTTGATAATTTCTTTTCGGCGATATATTGGGCGACCGTGAGTTTGACAACGATGGGATACGGGGATATCTACCCGGTGTCAACGATTGGCCGTATTGTGACGATGGTGTCCTCGTTTGTGGGAATAGCCATAGTTGCGTTGCCATCAGGAATTATAACGGCGGGATATATGGACGAAATAAATAAACAATGACGTGATTGAAAAAACTACATAAGAAATAAAAAGAGTGGGTAGCAACTTGCGATATAATGATGGCGGCCTACTCTTTTTATTTCGTGTGAAAGGAAGTATAAAAGTGGCAGAGTTCAACATGGTAGGGTTGGAAGATATTGAAAGGGCGTTTTTGAACATGGAAAAAGCGGCGGTCGAAGCAGTACCCAAAATGCTAAAAGCAGGAGCTGACGTGTTGGTGGAGGAACAAAGGGCAGAAGCTCGTGCGATGGGATTGAATGATACGGGTGGATTCGTTAATTCTATCAAAGCTACTAAAGTCAAGGGAGATAGTACGGAAAAGTATGTTGATGTTTATCCGCATGGAAAGGCAAAACACGGGAACGACAGAAAAGGAAGTAAAAGCAATGTTCGTTATGCAACGATTGGGTTCGTAGCAGAGTACGGAACAAGTAAAAAAGAAGCTCGTCCCTATATGACCGTTGCAAACGAAAAAGCATATGAAAAGGTCGTAAAAGCGGAACTGGAAGTGTGGGAGCGTGAGACGGGACAGTGAAAAGTATAAAGGAGATTTTGGAAAGCGCGGGACTGCCAGCGCAGCGTGGTGTGTACAACGGAAGGGACAAGCCAAAGGCATATTATACATTTTTACGATTGATGATATCATCGGCGATAAATGCGAATGATACGGAATGCGGAAGAAAAGAAATGTATAGGGTGACACTTTTTTACAAGGGTGATTTTGAAAGACAATTAAAGAAAACGCTAGAAGTGTTACGGGCAGCAGGCGTTTATATCAATAGCGTGGACGCGGAAAGCTACGAAACGGAAACGGGGTACTGGTTAGTACCAATTACTATCGAAATATTAGAGGAGTGATGGAAAACGTGGAAGGATTAGAACATTCGTCAAAAAGGGTAATCGAAGTGGCAAACAAGGCATTGGATATGGCGGAAGAAAAAGGATTGACATTAGCAGAGACAATATGGATGTCGGAAGTCATAAACAATATTGTTAGAAATGAGTTGAGACAACGAAAAGAGCCATATAAGAGGGCGTGAAAAGGAAAGGAGAAGCTATGACATTAGGATTACAAAGCTTATATTACGCAAAATGCACAGAAATTGACGGGGTAGAAACTTATGAAACACCAAAGGAGTTGGCAGAAGCGATAACGGCAGACTTGAGCGTGAATACGGCAGAAGGGGATCTGTATGCGAATGACGTGTTGAGCGAGAGTGTAAAAGAATTCGTGAAAGCGGCACTTAAGCTTGGAGTGAAAGACGTTACACCGGAAGTATTGGCGGACTTGCTAGGGCAGGAGGTGGACAAGAACGAGGTAGTGTGGGCAGGGAAAAATGATGAGCCGCCGATTGTGGCAGTTGGATTCAGGGCGCGGAAAACAAAAGGACGATTTCGCTATGTCTGGTTGCTAAAAGGAAAGTTTAAACTTCCGTCTGAAAAGTATGAGACAAAGGGAGAAAGTATAAAATTTAATACGCCGGAAATCGAGGGAGAGTTTATGGCAAGAAAGAAAGACGGACTTTGGAAAGCGGACTTTACGGGAACGGAAAGCAGCGCGGCGGCGAAAACATGGTTTACGGCGGTGCCAGAAAAAGCGGAAGACATGCAAGAGGTATAAATTGAATATCAAGGAAAGGAGAAAGGACGCGGCGAAAGGTTGCGTCCTTAATTTGTGAAATGAGTGCGATTAAAAATGGGGGATTTCCAGTAGAAATAGACGGAAAAACCTATAATTTATTATTTTCTCTCAATGTGCTGGATGAAATGCAGGATAGATTCGGAGGCTATGATAAGTTGGATGCAGCTTTTGACAAGGAAAATAAAGATATGATTAAAGATTTGCGGTGGTTGCTTACGCTTGTTATCAATGAGGGGTTAGACGAGGGGGAGCAAGAATTGACAGAGAAACAAGTAGGAAAGCTTATTCATTTAGGAAATTTATTCAAAATTAAAGATGCTCTTTTTGAAGCGTTCGCATTTTCGGCGAATGGAGGAGAAAATCAGGAGAATGACCAGGAAGAACAGACGAATAATAGCGAGGGAAACATGGAGGCCGTGCGGGAGTGATAGATACCGCACGGCTACTTTATATAGCCGTAACCATGTTACATTTTACGGAAAAAGAGGCGTGGAGGAAGACACCATACCAGATAATTAAGTTGTTTAGTTATCACAAAGAATATAATTTTCGTGCTTTTGAGAAAGAAACACGAGGAGAAGTAATGGATGATATTGATATAGCGTTAGGGGGATTGTGAACCATGGCAACGGATAAAACGGCCAATATGGATACTAGGGTGTCGGTCAGCGGTGAAAAAGCTTATAAAGAAGCTTGTAGAGATATTAATAAAAACCTTGCGCTTATTAATTCCGAGATGAAACTTGTGACGGCAGAATACAAGAACAATGAGAATAGTACGGAGGCGTTGAGGGCGAAGCAGGAACTTTTACATAAAACGTACGACGAACAAGCAAAGAAGGTAGAAGCGGCAAAAAAAGAGTTAGAAAAATACGAGGGTGCAGAAAAAAAGAATGTTGATGCAATTCAAAAGGCACAGAAGGAACTTAACTATCAAAAAGCCGCACTTGCAAATACGAATAATGCAATTAAGGAAAATGAAAAAGCGTTGACAATGGCCGAAAAAGCGACAAGCGCAGGAGCAAAAGCACAAGAACGATACAAGGAAACTTGTAAAAATATAGACCAGAATTTGAATGTGCTAAATGCTGGATTACAAGAAATTAATGCGAAATATACAGAAAATGCAAATAATGCAAAAGCGGTAACAGAAAGACAAGAAATTCTCAAAAAGACTTATGACGAGCAGGCCAGAAAGGTCGAGGAAACAAGAAAAGCGTATGAAAGTATAAAGAAGGAGTATGGAGAAAATAGCCAAGAAGCAAAAGAATTAGAAGCACAACTACATAGAGAGAAGGCGGCTTTATATGAAGTGGACAACCAGATAAAAGAAACGGAAAAGAGTCACGGTGATTTTGGGAGTACGCTGTCCGGGGCGGTGACAGCAGCTTGTAAAATGGCGGTAACAGCGTTGGCGGCAATTGGAACGGCGGCATTGACGGCTGGAAAGAAACTGTATGATATGGCGACAGATACAGCGGCAGCAGGGGACAAGGTTGATAAGGCAAGTCAAAAAGTAGGGCTTTCTGCTGAAGCGTATCAAAAATGGGACTATGCAATGAACTTGGCAGGAACATCTATGGATACTTGCAAAAATGGTCTTAAAAAACTGACAGACACGATAGATGACGCGAACACTGGTAATAAAACCGCAATAGAAAGATTTAAAAGACTGGGAATATCAGTAGATGACCTTAAAGGCAAGAGTAGAGAAGATATATTTGGAATGACGATAACAGCATTGCAAAACGTGTCAGATGAAACGGAACGAGCGGCATTGGCCAACGATATATTTGGCAAAAGTGGTTCGGAGCTTGCACCATTACTTAATCAAGGGGCGGAGGCGACGACAAAAGCATTACAAGAAGCGGAAAAATACGGAATGGTTATGAGTAACGAAGCGGTAGCGGCAAGTGCCGCTTTTTGTGATGCACAATCAAAACTGCAGGGGACATTTTCGGGAGTAAAGAACAGAATAACAAGTGATATGTTGCCGTCTCTTACTTTGGTAATGAACGGACTAAGCGACCTCGTAATTGGGGAAGAGACGGCGGGAGAAGAAATAAAACAAGGTATTACGGGGATTATAGGTAGTATTTCCAATATGATACCGCAAGTCTTGGGAATTGTAACTAACATTGCGGATGCAGTATTAGAAGGTGCACCGATGATAATGCAAGCATTGGCACAAGGAATTATAGATGCACTTCCCAGATTGTTACCAACAGTGACGAAAGTGGTTATGAGTATTGCAACAATGATTATACAGTTATTACCGCAAGTGTTACAAGCTGGCACACAAGTATTGATAAGCCTTGCGAGCGGAATAGGAAGTGCACTTCCTACATTGCTACCGGCTGTCGTGGACGTTGTGGCCAATATAGCGATGATGTTAGTAAGCAACGTCCCGATGTTACTCGATGCCGCCTTGCAGCTTGTCACCGGGCTGGCGGACGGTGTTATCGCGGCCTTGCCCGTTTTAATCGAGGCGTTGCCGGAAGTCATCACGACGATGATTGACGCAATCGTGGAGGGCTTGCCGCTCGTCATCGCAAGCGCGGGCGACATCATGGTGGCGTTGGTGGACGGCGTTATCGCGGCCTTGCCGTTACTGATTGCGGCGATGCCGCAAATCATTCTGGCCGTCGCGGACGGAATCGTGAAGGGATTGCCGAAAGTACTGGGGGCAGCAGGCAGGCTGGTCGAGACAATTATAAACAAGATAGAGGAACTCCCGACGCTGATATGGGACGCGATAACGGACGGCATCAACAAGGTGGCCGAGTGGGGCGTGCGCATGAAGGAAAAGGGAGGCACGGTCACCACGGAACTCGTGGAAAAAATCATCGGCATCATAAAGGAACTACCGCAAAAGATTTGGAACGCAATCACGGGTGCGGTGACGAAAATCGCCACATGGGGCGTGAACATGTCCGCAAAGGCCGGAGAGGTGATGGGGAACATGGTCACCGGGGCGGTCGCAATCGTGAAGGAATTGCCGCAAAAGATTTGGAACGGCATCACGGGTGCGGTGGGCAGGGTCGCCGAATGGGGGGCGAGCATGTCCGCGAAAGCCGGAGAGGTGATGGGAAACATGGCGGCGGGAGTCGCGAACGTCGTGCGTGGCATACCGCAAAGGATTTGGGATGGAATCATCGGTGCGGTGTCGAAGGTGGCGGCATGGGGCACGAACATGAAGAACACCGCCGTGGGCGGCATGTGGGACGTGATAAACGGAATCACGGGTGTCTTTTGGAACATTGGCGGCACGTTTGCCGGGTTTGGCAGGAACATCGTCGAGGGCATCTGGAACGGCATCAGCAACGGCACGCAGTGGATTAAGGACAAGATAAGCGGCTGGGTCGGGAACGTCACGAGTTTCCTGAAAAAACTTTTTGGCATCAACAGTCCGTCCAAGCTGATGCGCGACGAGGTCGGCGTGTTCCTGGCAAAAGGAATCGGCGTGGGCTTCGAGGACGAGATGGACGCGGTGAACAAGCAGATTGAGGCGGCCATACCGAGGGAGTTCGACGTGGGCGCGAAGGTCAGCGTAGGCAGGGGCGTTACATATGACCCGGGCGATGACGGAAATCCGGACAAGCCGAGGCCGAGAGGGGCAACGCCGATTACCGTGATACAGAACATTTACGCGAATACCACGGACTACGTGAAGCAGCAGAAGGAGGCCGCGAGGCAGTTGAGAATGGTGGCAAGGACGGTGTAAGGCATGGAAGAGGAAAAGCTGACTTATAAAAATTCAAGGGGCGAAAGCCTGGAGCTGGGAATAAACAGCGTGTACCATTGCAACGTGAGCAAGGACGTGGACGGCGTAGCGGGAGTGACGAACGTGATTTATGGCACGAACAGCATGGGACAGCACGGCGACACGTACGTGGGGCAGCGCATCGAGGCGCGGGACGTGGAAATCCTGGGACACATCAACACGAGGGACAAGGCGCAGGCGTTGAGCCTGCGCCGCCGGATGCTGAAAATACTGAACCCGGAGTTAGACGGCACGCTGACGTACGAGTACGGTGGGTTCAAGCGGGTGATAGATTGCCGGGTGTTCGGGGAACCAAAGATAGCGAGGAAAAGCGTCTTGTACGAGTTCTATTTCCAGTTGGAGTGCTTGAACCCGTTCTGGCGGGAAGAGGACGAGGCCAGGGAGGACGTGGCGAGCTGGGTGGAGGCGTGGAGCTTTCCCTGCGCAATCGAGGAAGACGGCGGCATGGCATATGGGTATAGGGCGGAGAGCGTGATAGTGGACTGTTACAACGAGGGCGACGTGTCAACGGGGATGCGCATAAGGTTCAAGGCACTGGGGACGGTGAGCACCCCAATCCTTTTAAACGTGGACACGGGGGAGTTTATGCAGATTAATGTCGTGATGCAGACGGGCGACGTGATAGAGGTAAACACCAGGTACGGAGGCAAGGGCGCAAAGCTGGTACGGGACGGGGTGGAAACCGACTATTTCCGCCACATCGACGTGGACAGCACGTTCATGCAGCTGGCCATAGGGGACAACAACTTCCGTTATGACGCGGCGGGCGGCGTGGACGCGCTCGAAGTGTCCATTTTCTATAACAAGGAATTTCTGGGGGTGTGACGATGGAACTCAAGGTTTTTGACAAGGAACTCGTGCCGCTTGGCATCGTGGACGAGATGGCGAGCTTGTTGTGGACGACGAAATATTTTGACGTTGGCACGTTTAGCCTGCTCGCCCCGGTCACGGAGAACAACAAGGGGCTGCTGGTGGAGGGCAACCTCGTCGTGAAGCACCAGGGGGAGAGGAAGGACGCGCGGACGAATGACGGCGGGACGTGGAGGCGGGCGGCGCAGATTACGTACGTGCACGTCACGAAGGACGAGAACGGGCTAGAGCAGATGGAGGCGCAAGGCCACATGCTGGGGAAGTGGCTCGACAAGCGTCTCGTTTGCCCGCAAGTCGTGGTGACGGCCACGAACCAGGACATTATAAATGCGCTGGTGGAAAGGAACTGCGGGGACGAGGCGGACGAACGGCGGCGTTTCCCGAAGTTTGCCATGTTGCCGCAGGAGGACGTGGCGGGCGGCCTGGTGGAGTACGCGAGCGAGGCATACGCCGGGCTTGGCCTTGAGGTAAGGGCGCGGGCGCAGGCGGGAAAGCTGGGCTACGACATCCTCGTAAACGAGCGGGAGCAAAAGTACGGGTTCTACTTGTACAAGGGCAAAGACCTCACGGCGACGAACGGCGTGGGAAACACGCCGTGCGTATTTTCCCGCGACTTCGACAACGTGAACGAGCAGGAATACACGGCCAGCATCGAAAACTGTGGTAACTTCGTCTACGTGCAGGGCGCGGCGGATGAAAACGGGAGCCAGCCGACGGTGGGAGTGGATGGCGCGGAGGCGGCAGGACTGGAACTGGACGAGGTCTTTTGCGATGCCACGGACATTGCGAGGAAGTATCGGAGCGGAGACGCGGAGGTGGCGATACCGCTTGACACGTACATGGCCATGCTCACGACAAGGGGTATCGCGGAGCTGGAAAGATATGGGAAGGTCATAAACTTCGAAAGCGTCATAAACACGGCCTCGAACTTGAAGTTCAAGGAGGACTTCGACCTTGGCGACCGCGTGACGTGCAAGGACAAGCGGTGGGGGATACAGATAGACGCGAGGATTACGGAAATAACGGAGTCGTACCAGAAGGGCAGGGAAACCGTCGAGGCGACGTTCGGCGACAGCCTGCCGACGCTGGCAGACCAGATAAGGAAAGTGAGGTAGATGCAAATGGCGGATTGCTTGCCGTTTAACTCCGTGAAGGTGGACGGGGTGCTTGACAGAAAATACAAGGCCGAGGACTGGATGTGGTTTTTTGGCATGCTATTTTCAAGCGGCGTGATGCCGAACCCGAGCGACGGGCTGCAAGTGGTGGCACATAGCGGGATGGAAGTGAGGGTGAACGCGGGATACGCCATCATAAACGGGGGCGGGTTTCGAAACCCGAGCGTAAAAGGCGTGACGTTGGAAATGGCCGACGGCGCGTTAAACCGCATAGACCGGGTGGTCATCCGCTGGGATTTGACATTGCGCGACACATACATCGCAGTGTTGAAAGGTGCGCCGTCCGCAAAACCGACGGCGACGGCGTTGACGCGCGGCACGGAAGTCTGGGAGCTTGCCATCGCGGACGTGTACGTGGGCAAGGGGGTCACGAGGATACGGACGCAGGACATCACAGACCAGAGGTTCAACAGTGCCCTCTGTGGCATCGCGGCCGCGTTTCCCAAAGGGATAGACGCGAGCGTGTTGACAAGGCAGTTTGATGATTTTTTCAAGACGTATAGGACGGCGGTGCTGGACGAGTTTGGCGTGTACAAGCAGGACATGGAAACGTATCTCGCGCAGCTGGCAGGAGTCCATAACGATTACGTTACCAAGACGGAAAGCTTGTTTACGCAGTACGAGAACCAGTTCGGCGAGAGGTATGACGCGTTCGGGAACACGCTGGACGGTTGGGACGCGGAACTGTTGAAAGCATATAGCGCGTACATGGCCAACGCGGAACTATTCCAGACGGAGGCGCGGGAGAAGTTTGACACGTGGTTCGAAAACGTGAAGGGACAGCTGGGGGAAGACGCGGCTGGGAACCTGCAACTTGAAATCGACGGGATAAGGGACGAACTGCAAGGGCTGGCGCAGGAAACCAAGGCAGGGACGACGGAGACGAAAGAGGAATTGAAGGAATTGGCAAAACGCGTGGAGCGGGTGGAGAGCGGCTGGGGCATCGACTTGAAACATGATGCCGTGCTGGGACTCTGTTACATGGGCGCGGCCTACATGAGCCAACCTTGCGAAAGGGCGGCGGAAACGGCAGTATTGGGACTTGCCCGCATGGGTGGCTCCTATCTTGCAAATACATTTTAAAAATCAAGGAAGGTGGAAGGACATGAAAGGATTTCCAAAGACGTTAAAGACAAGGGAGGACTATTACAACTGTCTGGCCATGGTGGCGGCCGGGGAGCTGGCGGCCGGCGACCTGCTGGCGAAGATTGAGGGAGCGGAGGCACAACGTTACATGCACTGCGCGGTCGCGGACGTGGCGGTTGAAAGGAAGGCCGTGACGCTCGTGTACTGTGATGAGGCAGCGGTGGGGATGAAGTTCGTGGCAGGCGGCGTGTCCGGCACGGTGCAGGCCGTGACGCACGTACAAAGCGACGAGGCGAAGGAAAGGAAGGAGACGGGAAACGACCGCACGGTGCTTACGCTGTCAAAGGCCGTGGCGGCAGACTGCACGGTGGTCGCGCTGGAAACGGCGGAAACCGTGTCCGGCATGACGAAGGACGACATCGCGTCATTGAAAGGGGTGTTGAAACAATATGAGTAGGTTGATGGTGGACGACGTTACAAAGACG
Organism: uncultured Lachnospiraceae bacterium; assembly: GCA_949915905.1. Taxonomy (GTDB): domain Bacteria; phylum Bacillota; class Clostridia; order Lachnospirales; family Lachnospiraceae; genus Schaedlerella. The sequence goes on from CATLEQ010000004.1 coordinate 38,868, forward strand.
GATGCGAGGGCGTTGTTAAACGTGAACAAGATGGCCATGATTAGCGACATCGTGGCACCGAGTAGCGAGTACCTATACGCCAGCGGGGCAAACGAGCTGGGCGTGGTGGAGGGGTGCGTCATCGCCGTTGGCGGCGCGGGCATCTTCAAGACGGCCAACACGACGCTTACCGTGGCCAACTTAGACGTTGGCGGCGCGTTCGCAGTGGGTGGCGACTATTACGTGTACATCTGTGACAGCCGGATAAACGGAGAGGACGAGCGTTACGTGATTTCCCTCAACTCCACATACCCGAACGGTTGGAATGCGAGCAACAGTCGGAAGATAGGCGGGTTCCATTATGGGCGATGCAGGAAGGTGGACGCAAACCTGCAGCCAGTGAACGGCAGCGGCGTTGTTTTCGGCACCGGCTGGGAGAGCGCGGTGGGCAACGGCATCGTGCCGCGTTCCGTATGGACGCTGGGGCATCGCCCGAAATGCAACCCGGAGGGGATGGTGTACATAGGCGGTGGCACCTGGGTGGACATTTACCTCGACAGCGACGACGGGGCGAAGGGGCTAAAGTCGGCTTACAATTGCGCCCCTGCGACGGGAACGGAAGGGCTAAACTGGTACAGCATGACGGAACGCCTGGAACGGAGTGGGAAACGCATGCCGGGCTATGCCGAGTTTTGTGTCTATGCATTCGGAAGTCCGCAAGGTTTGGACGACGCGAACACGAACGCGTGGACGGCGGCCACGAACACGGGCAGGGGAGTTACGGGCAGCGTGGTGAACGCCGTGTCCGCCGTGGGATGCGTGGATGCCGTGGGGCGCGTCTGGGAATGGATGGACGAGCTTGTCACGAGGGCGGAACATGCGACAAATGACAACCATAAATCGCAAGCTTGGGGATGGGATTCGGTTCGAACGCTAAAGGCGGGAGAGAAGGACTATGACGTGGGCAACATTTACCAATTTTACGCGAATTCTTTGGCGGCGCTGCTTGCGGGCGGCGATTGGGCTGATGGTTCCCGTGCGGGGGCTCGCGCCGTGAATTGCGCATATTGCCCGTGGTACGTTTACGGCAACATCGGCGTTCGCGGGGCGTGTGACTCTATGTAGACGGCGGGCGAAAGCCCGGCCGACCACGGTGGAGGAATAAAATGACGACGCAGGAAAAAACAGACCGGCTACATCAGAAAATCTATGATTTTTTACTATACATTTACCCATTGCTAAGCAAATATCCAAAATTTGAAAAGTTTAGTTTGCAGGCGGCGACCAGGAACGCGATACTGGAAATGTTGCAGGAGGTCGTCAAGTGGGATAAGACGGCAACGAAAAGCCACCTATACGCGGCAGACGTGGCATTGCAACAGAGCAAGGAATTATTGAGGCTGGCAAACGACTTGAAGTATGGCGCGATGAACGCGCGGCACTATGGGACGAGCGGACACAAGTTGAAGGAAATAGGGGTCATGCTGGGAGAAATCATAGAAGAGGTAAAAACAAAGAAGTGAGAAGGGCATGGGGCGACGGCCTTTTACAAGTTTGGCGGCGCTGCTTGCGGGCGGCAATTGGGATAATGGTTCCCATGCGGGGGCTCGCGCCGTGAATTGCGAAAATTGCCCGTGGAACGTTAACGGCAACATCGGCGTTCGCGGGGCGTGTGACTTAGTGAGGGGTGGTACAGGCTTAGCGTATCCAAGGAACACTAGCAAGGACTCCGTACAGAGCGAACGCTCAACTCCTAGAGTCAGGGCGGTCGTCCCGCCGCGAGGCAAAGAGAAAAAACAAGGTTACTGGTTAGTAGCGGACGCGAAAGGCAGGAACAGAATTTGAAACGGGTTGGAAGTATCAAGGATGCAAACGGGAACGCCGTCACGTTGTTAGAGGCCATGGCCGAGTACGGGAACGTGCAGAGGGCGTATTACAAGGCGCGAAAGTGCAAGCGGTACAGAAAAGACGTGATGACGTTTACAAAGGACAAGGAGGAGAACCTGGACAAGGTGCGAAGCGACATACTGACACTCTCCTATGTGCCGGGTGAGTATCGTTGTTTTACAGTGCACGAACCGAAAGAACGGCAGATAATGGCATTGCCATTTTATGACCGGGTGGTGCAACATTCCATGAACAACGTGTTAGAGCCAATATTTGACAAGCGTTTTATATTTCATTCTTACGCTTGCCGAAAAGGGAAGGGGATGCATGCGGCATCGGACACGTTGCAAGGGTGGCTTTACGGGTGGAGGAAATTTCACCCGAATGAGCCGATTTATGCCATCAAGGCGGACATACACCAATATTTTCGTAGCATAGACCATGAATTGTTAAAACACGAGATTCGAAGGATTATCAAGGATGCGGGAGTGTTGGCCTTGTTGGACAGAATCATAGACCATAACGGGCACATGCCGGACGGTGTGGGGATACCAGTAGGAAACCTTACGAGCCAGCTGTTTGCCACTACGTATCTGGACAAATTGGACAAGTTTGCCAAGCATAGGCTTGGCGCGAAGCGTTACATGAGGTACATGGACGACTTTGTCATGATAAGCCCGGACAAGGAAGAATTGAGGCGTTGGCTGGCAGAGGTC
>CATLEQ010000005.1 GCA_949915905.1 uncultured Lachnospiraceae bacterium
TTCCTGACTCGCCTGCGAGCCGGCCGCCATCCAAATTCGTCCAAAATTCAATATCGAGTCCGTATTGGCCGTGTCCACTCCCGCCAAAACCGCGTCCACCGCGAAAAATACAATGGTTCCACCAAGCAAGGACAGAAGTGCCGCATGTTTCCGTTTCAATATCCGGAGCAAAATATAGAGAAGCATTGCCACGATTGCCCCGATGAATCCATAAACCACCAGCTTCCTTCCGCTGGAAAATGCCGTAAATCCGTTAATCAGCGTAACGTACTGCGACTTTCCCGCACCCACCGCGACCTCCGTGGTGGACACGATTCCGCTCATTTTCAATGCCGTGTAGGCGAAAATCAATCCCACCGCCACCGGCAACCCTTTTCTGACCGCTTGCGGCATCGCCTTGTAAAAAAACGCCCGAGCGTCCGGAACCGCGGCAGCCACCGTGTAAATCACCGCGGCGATAAAATTGACGAACAACAAATTTTCATAAGTAAGCCCCGCCCCGGTTCCCACCAGACAGAGCAGTGAGCTACAAAGACCCATCAGCGAAAGCTGGGTGAACGGCAATTTTGCCACCAGCCCAATCAAAAGGCTGCCGACAATCGCCACCAGTATCGAACCCGCATAAATTTGCGCGTAAGTGAGGGACACCGCGATGTTGGTCGCATTCGCCGGGGAGGAAACCAACGTTACCTCGCCGTTTATCGCGTTCGCCACCACCTGCATGTTCATAAAAATCACGCAGATGGACAAGAAAAACATGATGATTCCCGCCGTGATTTCCCCTCCCAGCGTGCCGCCCCGATCCAAATGATGGAAATAACGGTTCAACGCCAGCGAAATCCCGCTTGGTCCCCTCTCTTCAAACTCCTCGTCTTCCTCTTCCTCATCCATGTCTTCCTCGTCATGCCCGCCGTCCACGTCTTCCTTCTCCTCGGCTTCATCCAAATCCCGCCGCTCCTTTGCCGCCGTTGCACGCGCTTTGCCACTCTCCGTCCCAACTTCGACTTGTTCCCAGACCTCGTCCATTTCCTCTCTCTTCATTACATTCTCATCCATAAAACGTCATCTCCCATTATTTGATATAAGAGCATCCATTAAGAAACAATAGGGGTCAAAATTATCTTTGACCCCCTATCGCCTACTAACCTTTACGCACTTCGTGCTCCTTCTTTCCACGCCAGTTTCAGGTTGACCTCCTCAGTCTGGTTCCATCAGCCCGGTCCCATCGGACCGCCCGGGAATCCTCCCATGCCGGATGAAGCCGCCAGGTCAAACACCTCGCCATTCAAGGAAAGCCCTTCCGCAATCAGATTATAATTCGGCGTTGACGAACCACCGCCTGGTTCCATTGGACCGCCCGGGAATCCTCCCATGCCGCCTTCGGACTTCTCCACCTTCGCGGTCACGCCGTCCAGCACCGCCGCGTCCGCGTCCGACTCGGCCGTGGTAAACGTAATCGTCGTCCCGTCCGGATACGTATTGACTTCATCTTCCATAGCGGCTTGCGCGCTCGCCCCGTAGGTGCCGCTCTCTCTCAATACGACTACGCTGTTTATCGTACCCGTCAATTCATAAATGTCTTCTCCATCCGCATTCTTTCCCAGCGTGACGGCAACCGTCATGTCACCTGCCGTTGCCGAACCCTTGGTATCATACGTCGTGGCAAATGACTGCTCCGCCGTCTTTGTCGCCATATAAGCTTCCGCGGACGCGTCTTGAATCGTATCGCCGTCGCCAACCGCGGTCACCGTCACGGTATAATCCTTGGCAGAGTCCAGCTTGGCCGTTCCCGCATAAGTATTGTGATTGAAAGAAAACGACTTGTTCGGTCCATTTACGGAATTGGTGTAAGAGAAGTCCTCCAATTCAAACGTGTCCACGACATTTCCGCCTTCCTTCACCTCGAACTTCATCTTGGTCGGCATACCGGTCGCCGTCAGGCAGTTCAAATAATAACTGGATGGCGCCGTCACCTCCATGCATCCCGCGTCATTGATTTCCGCCGTGAATCCGGTAGGCTCCGCCAACGTGCCGCCAATCACGAATTCATAATACGCCGTCTGCGGATCCGTCAGCTCCGTGTTGGAGTTTGCCATCGCCTGCAAAACATAATGTCCCGGAGCCAGATCTTCCATCTTCATCACCGCGCCAACCGTAGTCGCCGAAGAGGAATATTCACGAAACGTAATTGAACCGTCCACCTTGCCGTCGCTGTCCGTATCCGCCACGCCGGAGGCCGAACCGGACTGCTCCGACCACAGATAATACGATTTCCCGTCCGCGATTTCCGTCAACGTCGCCCCGTTGATGCTAAGCAACGCCTCGCCCGTCGTGTCATTTAAAACCTTGCAAACGCCCACCGTATAAGTATCCGCATCCTTCACCGCTTCAAACGCGAACGTACCGTCCGTCGTGTCAAATGTCAACCCTTTCGGGGCGGTGGAAGAACCACCGCACCCGGTCAGGGACGTCATCATTGCACCGCTCAAAGTAAGCGCCATTGCCAATGCAATTGCCTTATTCCTTTTTTTCATTTTCCATTTCCCCCTTTCATGCTTTCGGTTTCGATTGCTTTTTTCCTGGCCTCAACATCACAACCGCCACAATCACCGCCACCAGCAACAGAATCACGTCAACCACCACGATAATGAGAATCGGAACCGTCGTGTTGGTCGTAGTCGTTGTCACCGCGTTCAGCTTGTCAATATTGTGGCTGTACTGGTACAGCGCGTTACGTCCGATATTGTGAATCATGAACTTCGCATAATTCGTCGCGCCCGAGCCGTCCGTGCCAATCGTCGTGTAAACCGAGTTCGCCGACAAGTCGCCACTGCCGAGGATGCCGCCCTCCGTACCAATCGTCCAGAAGGAATAGTTATTGTACACGTCGCTGGCAGAACCATCACCGTCCGTAATCAACATGCCGTGCCATCCCCATTCGTCGCGGGTCATCGTCTGATAAAATCCGGAATGCGCCCATGCCATGCCCATGCTGTTCAAGGAGCCCATGATGCCGTCCGCATCGAAGAACTTACAGCAAATCTCATATGGCTTCGCGTAAATCGCACGGATGGACATCTCGTCCGCCCAGGTATTGACGCCGCCACGGTTCGTATCCGAATCATTCAACGCATAATGCTTGATAAATACGTGCATTCCGGTGGACTGCAAGCCTTGTACCACATGTCCGCCAATCATGCCGGAAATGAATCCGTCCTCCGAATAATACTCGAAATCACGTCCGCCGAACGGAGTCCTGTGAATATTCATGGCCGGTGCGTAGCAGTACGGCGTATTGTTCAACAAATCCTGATGTCCGTAGGCGATGCCTTCCTGCTCCGCCAGATCCACGTTCCAGGTCGCGGCGATGATGACCGCGCACGGCCACCACGTACAGTCGGCGTTCTGTGCGTTTCCCGCCTCGCCGGGGCCGTCCACCGCCAGGGCAAATTCCTTGCCGACGGATTCTGCCGCATAGCAGTGCCATCCATTTTCACCCATCAAGTCGTCCGCCTCTTTGAAGCTTAACATGTTGGCCAATTTATCCCAGCGAACATCGTCTGACGGAACGTTTGCCATGTGCTCGCACTGCAAAAGCGTCGCCGCTCCGTCCGCTCCCGCCTCGGACTCGCTGTCATAAATCTTTACATACCCGTCAGAATCCTTGACCGTCTCGCCCTCGGAATCCAGTGCCACATAATAGGTTGCACTCCACTCGATTGTCAGTCCGCTGTCCGCCGTCAAATAGCTTTCATCCGATGTCAATAAACCGTCTCTCGTATATTTCTCATTGATATAGGTGTCATTTCCATAACCGTATAACGTCTTGGTCGTCCCGCCGTCACCAAAGGAAACGCCATTCGCCAAAATGCTGCCATAATCATACTCCATGCCTTCGGAAATGCCGTCCGAGCCTTCCAGACTCTGCGGCGTCATCTCAATCGCCGTCGCCACGTTTTCCGCGGCCGCCCTCTGTCCGGCCGTCATTCCCGTCACCACCGGGGTCGTTCCCGTGCCGTCCGCCGACCACACGTAACCGTTTCCACTATATTTGCCCACGCAGTCATCCGACTGGTACGACATGATTTCTACCATGCCCGCGGCAAAATCACTTCTCGACAGATAACCAAGCTCGTACGTCCCCGACGCTCCGCCGTTAACCAGCATCGTGCCGTCGCCCGCCGTAATGTCGTTCATGGCGTTCGTCGCGACAATGCCCTCGGTATTGGTCACGCCGTTTTCCGTCATCACGCGCGCGCCCTCGCCATCCTCGCTATAAATCAGGGAAGAGGCAAGCGTCGCTGAAACGGAATCATAATCCACGCCATATTCCTCCTCGTCCGCCCATCCATGCGCATTCGGAGAGACGTGGAAAATGTATTCGCCGCTCTCCAATACGTAGCATCCCTGGCCAAACTCGTCAAACGTCGCCAACGCGTCGGTGGAAAATGCAATCGTCACTTCCTCGGACTCACCGGGCGCAAGTTCTCCCGTCTTTCCAAAGCCCATCAGTTCCACCTGAGGCTTCTCCAGGCCGATGCCGGAAAGTCCCAGGGAAGAATCCTGGTTGTACGGGGCTTCCATGTAAAGCTGTACCACGCTCTTGCCCGCCACGTCGCCGGTATTCGTCACCTTCACGGTCACGGAGTTTTCCCCGTGCGATGCAAGCTTCACGTCAGAGGCGGTAATTTCCTGCGAAAACGTCGTGTAGGACAAACCATAGCCGAACGGGAATTGCACCACCTCGTTATATCCCGAATATGTAGCCTGCGGTCCTGCCGCCTTTTGCTCCTCATAGCTTCCATTTATGTCCACGTCCGAATAATATTTTCCTTCAGAAATGTTGCCCTTGAACTTCGTACTCGTAAACTCCGCGCTGTCAAAATACCCGGCTTTATCCGCCGTCTCATAATAACGGTATCCCACGTAAATGCCCTCGTTGTACTGGTAGTACTTATTCTTCGACTGCAGGCTGACGTTCGAATACGTCTGGTCGTTCGCCGAATAGAACGTCGGGTTCGTGCTCATGTCATACGTCCAGGTATCCACCACGTGTCCGGACGGATTGACCGCGCCGCTCAAAATATTGGCCACGCCATACATTCCCGCCTCGCCCGGATGCCCGATCCAAAGCACCGCGCTCACGTTGTAGGCCGAATTATTGACGAAGCCGCACTCCATCGGCACCGCCGAATTGACCAGGACGACCGTCTTTTCAAACTTCTGCGCGCAGAATTCGAGCAAGTCCTTCTCGTCGTCCGTCAATTCCAGATAGCATCTACCGGTCGTCGTGTCCATGTTGCCATCGTAATCAAGGGACGGGGACGCGCCCTCCGCGCCGGAACGGCCAAACGTCACGATTGCCACGTCCTTATATTCACCAATCACGTCATCCGTCACGAACTCCTCATATGTGTCAATCGTAAACTCGTGTACCTGCGAATAATCCGTCCAGCTAAACTCCGTCGCCGGGTCACCGCTCGCCAGGTACTCGGCGTTGACGGATCCGTTGTGCGTGTCAATCCCGTCACCCAGCGCGTTGTCCAGCCACGTCCACGCCTCTTTGTTATAATCGATTCCGGCATTGTCAAACGCCTTGTCCATCATGGCCGTATTGCTGTCGTCACGGCCTCCGGCGGAACCCGTTCCGCCCTGCACGTAATTGTGGGAGCAGGCACCCAATATCGTCACCTTGCTTCCCGACAACGGAAGGGTGTTGTCTTCATTGTAAAGAAGCGTCGCGCCTTCCTCCTCCAACTGGGTCGCCACCTGCGTGCCCTCGGCCAACGTGTAGGCCCTGTCCACGTTCTTCATCGTCGTCGTACTGAATTTCTTCGCGATGTCGTTGAAGAACACGCCCATGCAGGCATTAAACACCACCGCCACCAAGGCGATGACCGCAATCACGATTTTCCCGGTCTTGGCCAGGTTCGCCGCTTTTGCCGCTTTCTGGGACTTGCCCTTCTGGTTCTTTTTTGCTTCCATTCATTTTTCCTCCTTTTGGAATTTTTTACCGCGCAAGACGGCGGCTTCCATTTGCCATGCAAGCTTTTCCTGCCGCCCTGCCCGAGTCCATGCCCCTAATTTAGCACAAAAAAATACCAAGCCTGCCCTTTTGACAAGTTTGGTATCTTTTTCGACAAGATTGGTTATCCCACCGGCAACATGATTTGCAGTTCGAACGCCTCGTTCATCCCGCCGGCAACATGATTTGCAGCTCGAACGCCCCTTTCGCGCGCTGGCAATGCATCTGCCCGCCATATTTTTCCACCGTGTAGCGTATGCTCTTCAGTCCGAACCCGTGGTATCCCTTTCCGCCCGCCCCGTCCTTGGTCGTCTGCGGCAGTCCGTCCACGAACGTCATGTCGTCCTCGCACGGATTTTTGACACGGATGACGACGAATTCCTTCTCGCGGAATACCGTGACCTTGATGATGCGCTTGTCCGTCTCCTTTAGTTTCATCAGGTACTCCATCGCATTGTCGAGCGCGTTGCCAAAAATCGTGTACAAATCCACGTTTCCCATAAATTCCAATGCCGCCGCGTCCGCCATGCACACCAGCTTAATCTGGTTCGCCTCGCAATGCAGGCTCTTCTCCGTGAGCACCGTGTCCAATGCCGCGTTGCCCGTGCGGATGGCCGAATCGTAAATCATCACGGCCTCCTCAAGCTCCTTTAACTGCGCGTCCCGCTCCTTCCCGTCCTCCAGCGTGCGAAGTACCGCCATCTGATATTTGAGGTCGTGGCACTTGCGGTTAATCAGGCTGATATTTTCCTGCGAGACGCGATACTGCTCCTGCTGCCATTCCCACAGCCCCTGAATCATGTCTCGCTCCTGCTCCGCCCACTGCTGCTTTTCAATACTATTCTGCATATATAAAAAGAAAAGGCATCCCACACCAGCCACGAGCCGAAATCCCGTCACGATATTTGAACTTCCCTGGGAGTTATTACCCACCATCCAGAACACGAACTGATAATTCGCCAAAACCGTATAGACACAAACAATCATCGCCGACATCAAAATCTTCTGCCGCCCCACGTGGTAATGGTCGCCCCGAAGCAATTGCGGCCCCAGATGGTAACAAATCAGGTAAACCACCAAGCAAACGGCCGCCATATAAAGCAACGGAGTCAACGGAAACCGCCGCACCCCCTCGAAACGCTCCATTATCATGTTGGACAAGGGCATCACGGTCTGCGTTACGACTTCGGTGATGATGTAAGACCATAGTGAGCAATACAACGCCTCCCTGCGGCTCATTTCCAATATCAGGTGGGCGAACCCTCCCGCCGCCAAAAAGCAGACCGGTGCCTCGAGAGCCGTGGACGGCGTGTCAAAATCCACGAACAGAAAATCAAACACTTGGATTAATGCCACCACGAGGATCGCCGCCAGAATATTTCGCAACGGGCGCCCCCGCCACTCGCTTCCCTTCACCGCGGCAAACGCCACCACGCAGGCCAGCTCGCAAATACTCATAAAAAGAATCGGACCATCGAATATCTCCCTTATCATCACACCGCCTCCTCTCCACATCTCTCATCGCCACCGTCACGCCGCACCTCCTCCCAGGTAACTCGTCAGCGCGAGCATGAACGCCTTGCGCTTCTGGCGGCTGACCGGCACCCGTTCGCCGCCTACCACCACCGTCTCCTGCTCCATGGACGAAACCTGCGACAAATTGATCAGGAAGCTCACGTGGCACCGCTCAAAAAAATACCCCCGCAGCTTTTGCTCCATGTTCTTCATACTTTCCCGCATGACGAATACGCCCGCCCTGGTATGGACGTGCAAAATGTGCGCCTGGCTCTCCACAAAGTAAATTTCGTTCACATGCACCTTCCGCAACCCGTCTTCCGCCGGCAAAAGCACCGCGTCGTCCACCCGCTTCGCCAATTCCTCCACCGCGTCATCCAATTCAAAGGCAAACGCATGATAACTAAGCGGCTTCAAAATATAGGATCGCGCGCGCACGCGGTATCCCTTGATGGCATACTGCGCCATGCTGGTGATGAAAATAATCATCACGTCCTTGTCCACGCGCCGCACCTGCTCTGCCGCCGTCATCCCGTCCATCCCCGGCATCTCGATATCCATCAGCAGAATGTCGTAAACCGGCTGGTAATCAAACATCAACTCGTTTCCATTCCGAAACACGTCCAACGAAAACGACACCGACCGCTCCCTGCCAAACCGCTCCAGATGCGACTTGACGCATCGGATGTCGTCGTCACGGTCCTCCACGATTGCAACCTTAATCATACCCTTTTTCCTCATAACGAACACTTGCTTTTCTGTCCCGCCCTCCCATTTAACTCGAGAGAGGGGGCATTTTCTCCCAATTCCTTTTTAATGTGTAACCGTGGCAAAATAAGCATCCAGATATTCCTGCGCTTTCGTCTCGCTCACTTCAAAATTCTTCTGCAATTTGAGCCTAATCTTATCAACGGGAGTTCCGGATTCCATATTATCGGCAATTAGAATTCGGATACCCCTCTCAATGCCACATTTAAACCCATCTTCGCTACCAGTATGATATCCGTCTTCACGCCCATCTTCGTATATCATTTTCTCTCGTTCAAATATCTTCATATACTCTATCGACACCTCCTTGTTATGTTTTACCTTCGTCACCATTTTGTGAATGTCCTTTAGCGTGTCGTTGCAGGCATTTTCCTCCTTGGAATCTTCCATATAATGTAAAAGCTCACGGAGTTGCCTGGAGGGATTGCCCTTTTTACCCTTAGTATACAAAAACAGCGTTTCGGCACCATCGTCATAGGGCATGTCGGGTAATTCCTCGCACCGATTCCGAATCGTATACACCATGTGGTCGTATCCAAACGGATCATACGGCATCATGAGGATGACCACCACCCGTTTCAGATTCTCATACTCTTCCCCCGATTTAAGACATTCCTGATCCAATACCGCGTGGTAAAATCTCGCCCTTTGCGGGAGAAATTTTCTCTGTTCGGTCTTGACGCTCTTATCCGGTTCAAAATCAAACAACGTACCCCTTAGTTCCTTTTCCTCTTCTTCGATGTAAACATCAAGGCGCGCCCCGTGCATGTCCACGTCCGCCCCATAATACACCTTCTGCGGGACGATTTTCACCCGTTTCAGTTCCACGCCGAGGATGACGCTAATCAATTGCCTGCAAAATTGTTCGCCCATTCCCGGATAGGTGACCAGTTTTCCAAACAAAAAGTCATCCAATAGATTCAATTCCTGCAATTTTCGCCTCATCATAAGCAGCCTCTCCTTTCATTGTAGGGCATCGCCAGAAAATTTCAAGTGGCTTTCACAAGAAAATGAAAATATTTTCGACTCATCCCTACTTTGTTTTGATTCATAGTAATGGTTCATACTGGGATTTTTTTGAAAATCTGGAAACCGACCTCCCGTCAGAAGGGAAACGCGATTCAGAGTCTTTTTTGCGAAGCCTGAAAGGCCTCGCCTCCCGGATATGTAACTGCATTCTAGCACGGAGACAGAGACATGTCAATCGAGAACTTTTGTTTGTTCCCCTGCTTCATCACTTCTATCATTCCAATTGTCCCATTTCTTCAATCATTATTGAAGCAACTGCAACACGCCCTGCAGCACCTGATTGGCCTAGATAGCCTGAACACTGGTTGAAAATTAATTTCTATCCGTTCTAATCAATCCGCACAATCTAACTGATTTGCTTCTTGTTTCCTCATTATTTATGGATAATTTTCAGATTTTTTATATTTTTTCAGATTTTTCTATTGACATTTCTTTTATTATGAGTTATTATGTCTTCAACAAATAAAACAGACGAGACAATATCTCATCTATTAAACAAAATTCAAAGAAATGAGGTACAGTCCGATGGGAACGAAACATTCGTAGACAAAGGCGAAATTCGAAGAAGCGAGGTACAGTCCGATGGGAGCGAAACATTCGTAGACAAAGGCGAAATTCGAAGAAACGAGGTACAGTCCGATGGGAGCTTAAATACTTTATAGGATAAAAAACATCAAAGACATGATTATGATGCCCCTGACAGCGAACACTATTCCCAAACATCCACGGAGTAGTTTTACATAGATGAAAACAGAATAAGGAGAATAGACCAATGGACGCAAAATCATAAAATCCACTGTATGGGAAAACCGATACAGTGGATTTTTTCAAGTGCACTTTTTAAGGAACTGCCACATAATAAATTAGCCATCCAGCTTGTTTAAATGCTCATCCGCTGCATCATAAAATCTTGACGTAGCCCGCTACGCCTACGATTTTACTCTTTGCGGATGAGCATTTATCCTGCGCGGTCTGGCTAATTCATTATGTGACAGTTCCTAACTTTACAGATTCCCCAGCAGCTTGTCGATGCTGACCAATTTCACGCTCAGGACGAAAATTTCCGCCGCCGTCTTAATCTCTTCCAGCGTCGGGTAAGACGGGGCGATACGGATATTGCTATCCTTCGGATCCTTTCCATACGGGTATGTCGCACCGGCTCCCGTCATCACCAGTCCGGCCTCCTTCGCCTTGGCCACGATGGCTTTCGCACATCCTTCCATCGCGTCAAAGGAAATGAAATACCCGCCCCGCGGCGCAATCCAGGAACCAATCTCCAATCCGCCAAGCTCCCGTTCCAACGTCTCCAACACGGCATCAAACTTTGGACGCATGATGTCGGCATGCTTCTTCATATGGTTCACCATGCCGCCGATATCCTTGAAAAATCTTGCATGCCGCAACTGGTTTACCTTGTCATGGCCAATCGTCTGTATCTTAAGCTGATTGCGGATTTCTTTTAAATTGGCATCCGACGCTCCTATCGCCGCGATACCCGAACCCGGAAAGCTAATCTTTGAAGTGGAAGAAAACTTATACACCAGGTCGGGATTTCCCATTTTCTTGCATTCCATAAAAATCTCTAACAAATAGTCCTGCTTATCCTCATATAAATGATGGATTCCATACGCATTGTCCCAATAAATACGAAAATCCTTCGCCGCCGGTTTCAAGCAGGCAAAACGATGCACCGTCTCGTCCGAATACGTGGTTCCCTGCGGATTGGAATACTTCGGCACGCACCAGATCCCCTTGATTGCCTCGTCCTCCGACACCAATTTCTCCACGATATCCATATCCGGCCCGTCCGGTGTCATCGGCACGTTAATCATCTCAATGCCAAAATGCTCGGTGATGGCGAAATGCCTGTCATAACCCGGCACCGGACATAAAAACTTCACCTTGTCAAGCTTCGCCCACGGCGTACTGCCCATGACGCCATGTGTCATCGAACGGGCAATTTGGTCATACATCACGTTCAAACTAGAATTTCCATATATAATAATATTATCCTTCGGAATCTCCATCATGTCGGCCAAAAGCTGCTTCGCCTCGGTAATTCCGTCAAGTACGCCATAGTTACGACAGTCCACGCCCTCCGTACATACCAGCTCGGACTCGCTTCTTAAAACGTCCATCAGTCCCATTGACAAATCCAACTGCTCCTTGGACGGTTTTCCCCTGGACATGTCCAGATTCAATCCCTTGTCCTTGATTTCTTCAAATTCCTTCTCCAGCTCGATTTTCAACTCCGTCAGTTCTTCCGCGCTCAACTCTTTGTACGCCGCCATTTTCATTCCTCCGTTTCATGTCGCACGCCCACTTCATTCCCCGAAGAGGCCAACGAACCGCCATCAACTATTACTATTCACGGCCTACGGCCGCGATAGTAACCTCAACTTCCTACCTTGACAAATGATACTCACGACAGATTTTATCTGCTGCCTACGTTTAAATGCCGCCATTTGATATCCTACCTGATTTTTGACTTTTCGTCAACCCTTTCTTGCAAAATATTAGGGATTTAAAGACATTTCTCTTTATTTCATGCTCAAACATGAAACATCTAAATTCTAATTATTCATTTCTGCCATCCTATTTGCTATTGTACTTTTTTGAATTTCTTGCTTTCTTTGATTTCTTCTTTTCCGATTCAAAAAAGAAGAGTCCCATAAGAGCCAAGGTCATCAACACCTTGGCATCTTTCTGAAATTCTTCTTTTTCCTCCACTTTGGATCAGGTCAATTCAACGCCACACCAACGCGGACTAAACGGCAATCCTCTTTTTATATTCTTTTTGCCAATCCGTCACTTTATGTTCACCGCGGTTCCGTATACGATGACTTCCGCCGCTCCCTGCATCACCGAGGACGATCCATAACGGATATTGATTACGGCATCCGCTCCCAGGCTTTCCGCCTCGTCCACCATCCGTTTCGTGGCAATCTGCCTGGCCTCGTTCAGCATTTCCGTATAACCGGTCAGTTCACCGCCCACCAGCGTCTTCATCCCCGCCATGAAGTCCTTCCCTATGTTCTTTGACATTACGACGGTTCCCTTCACGATATCCAACACTTCAATTTCTTTTCCCGGTACATAATTAATACTTAGAAGCTTCATAAATTTCTCCTCCCTCGATTTCTTTCATTCTTTCCCTCATCACCATAATGGTCGCCACGATAATCGCCGCCAGCGGTAAGCTGAATATCAAAAACATGAACACCGGCATCGGATCCTCGGAAATCCCCCACGTGCAATACGCGAACAAGGCAATCATCAGCCCCATGAATACGATCATGACGCTTCCCGCTATGATGGAATGCCTTTTTCTTGATTTTTTGTCCGTTCTTTTCGCATCCACGAACATCACGCCTCCTTTCTCCATCTGCTCCATTTTTTGCAGATACACGTCCGCGTCCATGGTTGGAAATTGTTCACCTGCCTCCATCATCACGCCGCAGAATTCTTTCATCTTGGCGAGATTTTTCTCCTCCCGCTCCAACGTGATGACGTGCCGGCCAAGACAGTCCTCCAAGGGGAGCTGGCCGTTTTGCATCCGGCGGATTTCACTGATGGGAACGTTCAGCTTTCGCAACAGCTTGATTTTCTGCAAGACCCTAACGTCCTCGTCCGAATATTCCCGGTAACGGTTCGACTCGTTGCGGGCGGGGTTTAAAAGCCCCTGCTCCTCGTAAAAGCGAATATTCTTCTTCGTGATGTCCACCAACCGCTCCACTTCATTGATACGCATAGTCTAACCTCCCGCTTGCCGCCATGCCGTTGCCTGGCAAGGTTCGCCGGCCATGAATGGCGGCTCCCACTTCCTACTTTGCGTGTATCTTTCCTATTTTATACACGTTCCACAAGGGGGAAAGTCAACTGTTTTTGAGAAATTTAATGAAAAAAATGTTTCTTTTCATCCGACTGGAATCAGTCACTTCACACATACTTTGAAAGAATGAATGAGCCTTCGTCCTATTCCCCGACCTTGGTTCGTTGTTCGGAGATCCGTTTTCCATTCTCATCGTACTCGTACACGGTATACTCCCGCAATTCTCCATTTCCCCGATAACTGTCATCCCTGATACGCCGTCCATTCGCATCGTTTTCATATGTATGATAAGAATTCAAGGTTCCATCGGCAAGGTAACGGCTTTGTCTTATCCGATATCCATTTTCATCATATTCATAGACGTAATAAGCGTCCAAGTTCCCGTCCGCGTCATAGTGGTTGCTCCGCGTAACATGTCCTGCCGCATCATACTCGTATATCCTGGAGTCATAAATCTCCCCGTTTTCTTTATAAGAAACACCGCTTACCTGATATCCATTTTCATCATATTCCCATGTGTTTCTGCTGAGTTTGCCCGTATCCGTAGCCCACCCCCAGGTCTGGGTTTGCTTGCCCGCTTCATTATAAAGTATTTCTCCCTCACCGGTCTGTACCCCGGAAGCATCATACGCCACGATTCGCACTCTTCGCCCTTGTTCATCATAGAAATAATCATGATACCACGCCAGACTGCCATCCCGATAGGAGCTGTACCGTCTCGTCCGATGTTGGGAATCCGTAATCTCCCCGCTCTCCATTTCCGCGATTTTATCCTTTATCTCCGCATTGTCCGAGGCCTTTTCAAGCCCGTCTTCCAAAATATCCATCGCCGCGTCATACTCGCCCCGGCGAATCTCCAAGTCGGCCAGCCCGAGGTACACCCCCGCCTCCGTATCGTCCAGTTCCATCGCCTTCTCATAATCCGCCTGCGACAACGCAAAATTTTCCTCCGTCTCCCCGTCGATAATGTGGGCGTTTCCACGCAAGACGTGAGCCTGGGCTGTACCATCCTTTGGGATTTGTAAATCGGACGCTTCATTTGTCTTCTTGCCAAGATCCTCGTCCGCCAGCAGTTCCTCCAGAATATAGAACGGAATCTCATTTAGCTCTAACTCGTCCTTAATAATGTCGCACTTCTCCCCTTCGGAAGATTCTCCTGCTGAATAAAGATGAAGTTCCGCCTTTTCCCCGCCTGAAACCTGCTCCGTCCTGCTCTCTCCTGACTTGGAATCGGTCACGGTACATTCCACGGTTCCTTCCAGAATATAAACATTCATGTGGTTCTCGTCAAACACCTTCACCCAGCCGCAGGTTCCCCGGATGCCGACCGTCATCGTGGAGGTACGGATTTCAAATGTCTCATCTGCTTTTAAAGGTTCCGTAACGTTAAAAAACACGCCGCCGGAATTGACAACGACCTCCAACTTCTTCCCGTCTTTTTGAATCTCAATTTCGCTCTCCTCGTCCATCTTCGCCAGCTTTACGTCGTCCAGGGCAATCCAGGCATGGCTCTTTTCCTCCGTCCCCATCTGGTAGCCGCCGTAGAGGTTCATGTTTTCCGCCAGAGAAACATTTTCCCCCTTTTCGTCCGAAACGCCGACCGTCCCTTCCGTCTTCGTAAGCCGCATGACGGATGCCGAGCCTTCGCCGCCCCCGCAACCAACACAACTCGCACAAAGCAGGACAATCACCGTCAAAACCGCTACCGCTTTTCTACTTTTCATCAATCCTTTTTTCCTCCTAATTAATTCACATACATCCTCCAAGCCAGTCAACACAGCGACCGGCTGGAGGATGTGTCATAACGCATTATCCTATTCTACAATCGTATCCAAATATCCTTGTGCCTCCTTTGCGGTAAGATGATATTTTTCCTGAACCTTGGCAAGAATTGTTTGTGACGGGATATTCAATTCCATCAAGGTCGAAACCATATTTCGAATTCCTTCCTGTCGCTCTTCTTGCCGGCCTTTGCGCCAACCTTCCTGCCGGCCTTTGCTCCACCCTTCTTGTTGACCCTTACGCCATCCTTCCTGCTGGCCTTGCCGAATGCCTTTACAAAGTATTCTGTGCGCCTCAGTTTCGACAACTCCTCCTACCATAACCGAATTCACTCCTTTCCGCACGGATGTGTATTTTTCCGCGATGTGCTTCACCACCTTGCCTGATAATTCAATAATCATACGATAGGTGTATTCGCTGATTTCTCCTCGAACCGTCAAATTTTCAAGCCGCCTTTTTATCTGCGCATATTCTTGTTTCAATAGCTCCAACTTCTTCTCGTCCTGCTCATATTCCTCGAACCGGCTCTCGTGGGAGAAAACATAAAACGGGAGCAAAAACAGAAGCTTTTTCTCAAATATCTCATCCAGTGAGTACTGTTGCGTTTTCATTACCGGAACGTCATACGCGACCTCCCCGCCCGGCGTGGACATCTTGATTTTCATGCTGTCCGGCGTGGCGGAATTGCTCCGCAAAAATAATACCGCCGAATGAGGAAACGTTACCGTGAGGGTGTTTCCCCGAATCTCCCCGTCATCTAACGCAATTTGTGTGTCATACTCAAATATCCTCACCACCATGCTGTTATCGGGTCCGCTCTGACACTCCAAATGGTACTTCCGCGCCTCTCTTCCTAATATTTTAAAACAAGTGTCCGTGATTCGCTTCTCCATGTTTCCGTCCTGCCGGTTCATAAAGTGCTCATTCACTGAAAAGACAATTTCCTCCGCTCCCGAATAATCCTCTTCAAACAGTTCGTTAATCAGCGGAACAATCAGTCCCCGGCAATCATTCAACAACGTACGGAACACGTCATCATACGTCGTGTGTGATGTTTGCATCTCTCCCATTGACATCCCTCTCTTTCTCTGTTGTTTGAGAGGTCACTGGCCAATGGCCGGATGGAGTTCAAACCGACACGGCATCCTCAAAGTGTAAATCTCCACGCACCCCGTATTCTTACACCCGTCAACCATGGCTTTTTATGAAACCTCTCTGCTATTTTCTTAATGGGTTACAAGCATTGAGATTTCCGTATGTGCACCATATGGTCGAAATGATTCAGAACCGTAAATCATTTGGAAGTTGGAAACAGTCTTGATGTAACGCATCAAAAATGTTTCCCGAGAAATTTTAATGCTCTACAAAAAATATAACATAGACAGATGAAATACGCAAGCCAGAATTTGTAGAAAAAGGGCAACGTGCGCTAAAAGCGCACGATTTTGCAGCTGTTTGGGTAACCTCCAATCCTATTCTCCAACCGTGATTCTCTGCTCCGATATTCGGTTGCCATCTTCATCATACTCATATAGTGTATACCATTTCAGTTCTCCATCTTCGCCATACTGACTGCTTTTAACATTCTTTCCATTTTCATCATATTCGTATAAACGGTACGAATCCAATTTTCCATCGGCCGTATAGCGGCTTTGCTTTGTCTGTTTTCCATTTTCATCATATTCAAAGCTGTCATAGTTTTGTAGACTTCCTTCCGGGCTATACCGGCTGAGTTTTATCCGATGTCCTTCCCCATCGTATTCTCTTATGGTATAGCTTCTGAGTTCCCCGTCTTTCCCGTACGAATCGGTTCGTATCTGGTTCCCATTTTCATCATATTCATGTATGTTTTTAGAAAGTCGGCCATCCTCATCATACCAACTCCATGTTTGAAGCTGTCTGCCAGCCTCATCATAAAGTTCTTCGCCTGCACTTGTCTGCGTTCCGGCCGCGTCATATGAAACGGCTCGTGTCTTTCGCCCCTGGGCATCATAAAAATACTCGTGATACCATCTCAAACTACCGTCCTCTTCCAAAAATGAGTACCTTCTCGTTCGATGTTGGGAATCCGTAATCTCCCCGCTCTCCATTTCCGCGATTTTATCCTTTATCTCCGCATTGTCCGAGGCCTTTTCAAGCCCGTCTTCCAAAATATCCATCGCCGCGTCATACTCGCCCCGGCGAATCTCCAAGTCGGCCAGCCCGAGGTACACCCCCGCCTCCGTATCGTCCAGTTCCATCGCCTTCTCATAATCCGCCTGCGACAACGCAAAATTTTCCTCCGTCTCCCCGTCGATAATGTGGGCGTTTCCACGCAAGACGTGAGCCTGGGCTGTACCATCCTTTGGGATTTGTAAATCGGACGCTTCATTTGTCTTCTTGCCAAGATCCTCGTCCGCCAGCAGTTCCTCCAGAATATAGAACGGAATCTCATTTAGCTCTAACTCGTCCTTAATAATGTCGCACTTCTCCCCTTCGGAAGATTCTCCTGCTGAATAAAGATGAAGTTCCGCCTTTTCCCCGCCTGAAACCTGCTCCGTCCTGCTCTCTCCTGACTTGGAATCGGTCACGGTACATTCCACGGTTCCTTCCAGAATATAAACATTCATGTGGTTCTCGTCAAACACCTTCACCCAGCCGCAGGTTCCCCGGATGCCGACCGTCATCGTGGAGGTACGGATTTCAAATGTCTCATCTGCTTTTAAAGGTTCCGTAACGTTAAAAAACACGCCGCCGGAATTGACAACGACCTCCAACTTCTTCCCGTCTTTTTGAATCTCAATTTCGCTCTCCTCGTCCATCTTCGCCAGCTTTACGTCGTCCAGGGCAATCCAGGCATGGCTCTTTTCCTCCGTCCCCATCTGGTAGCCGCCGTAGAGGTTCATGTTTTCCGCCAGAGAAACATTTTCCCCCTTTTCGTCCGAAACGCCGACCGTCCCTTCCGTCTTCATAAGCCGCATGACGGATGCCGAGCCTTCGCCGCCCCCGCAACCGACACAACCCACACAAAGCAAGGCAATCACCGTCAAAACCGCTACCGCTTTTCTACTTTTCATCAATCCTTTTTTCCTCTCATTTATTCCTCACCCATAACCCGCTGCTCGGATACCAGTTCCCCCTCCTCGTCATACTCGTACGTGATGTCCCATCTCAATTCTCCGGTTCCACGATAGCTTCTATCCCTAACGCAGTATCCTTTCTCATCATACTCGTATAAATGATAAGAAATCAGCGTCCCATCCTCCGAGTAATGATTTTTCCTTATCTGGTTTCCGTTTTTATCATATTCATAAGTATAATATACGTCCAGATATCCTCCCACTTCGTATTGACTGCTTTTTACTAAAAGCCCTTCTTCATCGTACTCATTTTCACAATAATAAATAAACAGCCCCTCGGTATCATATACTTTTTTTCTCACTCGATTTCCATTTTCATCAAACTCGTAAGTTTCTTTCATAAGCTTTCCGGTTTGGGTTTCCCATCCATATGCCTGGATTTTCCTTCCCTCCTCATCATACTTCTCTTCTCCCGTCCCGAGCTGCTTTCCCGAAGCGTCATACGCCATGATTTTTATCCTGCGCCCTTGCTCATCATAAAAATAGTCATGATACCAGGCCAACTCACCATCCCTATAAAGGGAATACCTTCTCATACGCTGCTGGGAGTCTTTTATTTCCCCACTCTCCATCTCCGCAATTTTTTCCTTGATTTCCGTACTGTCCCCCGTTTCCTCTAACGCATTTTCCAGGATTTCCATCGCCGCATCATACTCGCCCTGGCGAATCTCCAAGTCGGCCAGTCCCAGATAGCCTCCTGCATTCGTCGCATCCAATTCTAACGCCTTCTCGTAATCCGCCCGCGCCAGCTCTATGTTTTCCTTTGTCTCTCCGTCAGAAATACGAGCCGTTCCGCGCAGTGCATAAGCCTGCGATGAACCCTCCTTGGGAATTTGTATGTCCAAGGCGGCGTTTATCTTTCTTCTAAGGCCATTATCCGCCCACACTTCCTCCAAAACGTAAGAGGGAACCTCGTATAATTCCAGCTTATCCTTGGTCATGTCGTACTTTCCGGACTCTTTTCTTGAATAAAAGTTCAGTTCCGCCTTTTCCCTGCTTGAAATCTGCTCCGTCCTCATCTCCCCGTTTTTCGGATTCGTCATGCCACATTCCACGCTTCCCGTCAAAACAAAAACGTTCTCATGCGTATCATCAAGCACTTCCACCCAACCGCAACCTTCCTGGATATCAACCGTCATCGTGGAAGTTCGGATTACAAATGTTTCCTCATCCTTTACCGGTTTCGTGACGTAAAAAAACACGCCGCCGGAACTAACGATGACTTCCGTCTTCTCTCCGTCTTTTTGAACCTCAACCTCGCTCTCCTTATCCAACTTTACCGTCTTCACGCCATCCAGGGCAATCCATGCATGGCTTTCCTCTCCCGTTTCCATGCGGCAGCCCTCGGAAAGCTCCACATTTTCCGCCTGGGAAACCGTCTCCCCGTTTCCGTTTAAGATTTCGACCGTCCCTTCCGTCTTCGTAAGGCGCATGGCGGAGTTCGAACCCCCACAACCCGCGCAAAACAAGGTTACTATCATTAAAAGTGCCACCGTTCTCCTACATTTCATCATTTACTTTTTCCTCCCGCTCGTGCCGTATCTTGCCCATTATGGTTCCATGTATTGACATGCAAGCATACCATGCATGACTTTTTGACCCTGATATCATCATTATATCAATTTTCACGACGATTTCAATCCGAAATCGCATAAAAAATCAATTCTAAAACTCTAGACTGTCCGCATTTAAAAGAAAGTACTTCATCCCCATGATCACAAATCCTTCTTCATTTCTCCATGGTCGCATCGTTTTGTCCACTATGACAATCTTCTTAAAGGAATCCGGAATATTCCGAAAGGAATGAAACTCCTGCGCTTGTTTTTTCTCTGAAGCCATATCATACGCCACCTGAACATAATATCTTTGACTACCTTGATTTACCACAAAATCAACCTCCAGCTGTTTATGAACTCTTTTGCCATCACTATTTTTTTCACATACATCCACAATACCGACATCTACATTGTAACCACGTACCAGCAACTCATTATATACGATATTCTCCATGATATGGGTAGGTTCTTGCTGCCTAAAATTCAGTCTCGCATTTCTAAGTCCCACATCCGTAAAATAATATTTCAAATTTGTACCCACGTACTTTCTGCCCTTGATGTCATACTTGTTCGCTTTCGAAATCAAAAATGCTTCCGCCAGATAGTCGATATGGGCAGATATGGTTTTATGGTTGTAACTGCTTTTCAGCTCACTTTTAAACGTGTTCGCTATTCTGGTCGGGTTCGTGGGTGTCCCTATGGCAGAGGCGAGAATATCCACCAGCGTTCCAATCTCGTCCACACTTTGAATTTTATTTCTCTCCACCACGTCCTTAATGTAAACATTTGTAAAAATATTTTTTAAATATTCCGTTTTCTGGCGTTCCGTGGAAAATTGTACCACTTGCGGAAGTCCGCCATAAATCATGTATTCATTCCAGGCTTCATCATAGTCCCCGCCATAAACAGAAAAAAACTCCGCAAAGGACAACGGATACATTCTGACCTCGTCCCCTCTGCCCCGAAATTCCGTCACGATGTCACTTGATAGAAATTTAGAATTACTGCCCGTCACATACACGTCAATATTATTTATGCGAATCAAACTATTCAACACCTCTTCAAAACGCGGCATAAACTGCACTTCGTCCAAAAGTAAATAATAGTTCTTTTCATCCTTCATCTCGCCTTTGATATACTGATAGCACTTATTCGGATCCCTTAGTTCCTCATTTTCAATACCATCCAGAGCAATCTCAATAATATGTTCGTCATCTACCCCGTTTTCCAATAAATATTTTTTAAAAAGTTCAAATAGCAAAAAGGATTTCCCACATCTCCTGATTCCCGTAATTACTTTTATCATGCCGTTATCTTTTCTTATTTTTAACTGCTCCATGTATGCATCTCTTTTAATCTCCATAGTTTCTCTCCCTATTTGCGTGCAATGCACGAATTTTGGTAATATGATTTTATCACAAAAGTTCCTTTTATTCAATATGCATTACCAAAACTCGCACCCCTTGTATCTGGTTTTTATAACTACTTTTCGAAATATCTGCATGTAAAATGGTTGCGTTTTCCGCAGAAACGTAGTATCCTATATAGTAATATGAAGTACTTTGTACGTCCATTCTTTTTTAAGCGTAAAAAAGAGTTTCGCTTGCGAAACTCTCGCGCCGGAGCGCGGCTGCGCCAGCAGCCATTTTCCTTAGGCGCGAAGTGCGCATCCCCTGGAGGATTTTGTGTTGTAGGAAGCTTCGTTTCCTACAACACAAAAATGTATCGGCTACAAAGTTCAGACCGATTCTCATTCACGGGAATCAAACCACAGTTACTATTCACGGCCTGCGGCCGCGATAGCAACGAACCACAACATATGACACAGAGAGGTTTTTAACATGAACGAAGCATTTCACATTATCAGTGACGGTTCTTGTGACCTGCCCACGAAACTGGCAGAAGAAAAGAACATTACGGTCGTGCCCTTTTATGTATCGTTTGACGGGGAGCACTACCAGAAAGAAAACGTAGAAATCGGCATCCGGGACTTTTATCAGCAAATGGTGGACAACAAGGGCGTGTACCCCAAGTCTTCCATGCCTTCCATCCACGATTACCAGGAGGCGTTTTTGCCCTTCGCCCAGGACGGGATGCCCGTAATCTGCATTTGCATCACCACCAAGTTCAGCGGTTCCATGCAGTCCGCGCTAGGTGCGCGCTCACTCATCCTGGAGGAATACCCGCAGGCGGAAATCACGGTCATTGACGCCACGATCAATACGGGTTTGCAAGGCCTCTACGTCCTTGAAGCGGTAAACCTGCGTGACAGCGGTGCCAGTTATCAGGACACGGTCGCACGATTGGAACAGATAAAGAGTACCGGGAGAATTTTCTTCACGGTCGGAGATATGGAATATTTGCAGCACGGGGGAAGAATCGGGAAAGTAGCAGCGGTTGCCGGGAGCGTTTTAAACATCCGCCCCGTCATCACGCTGAAACAAGGAGAGATTTTCCCTTCCGGCATCGGCAGGGGGCGCAGGCGCAGCACCCAGAAGGCGATAGACCTTCTTTTAGGATACCTGCGGGAGAGCAGTTTGGGGATTGAAAATTATAGTCTCGCAATAGGATATGGTTATGACTATGAGGAAGCCGTTGCTTTCCGCGACCACGCACTGGCCACGTTGGGTGAAAACGGATATGACATAGCAGATATCCCCCTTTATCAAATCGGAGCCACGATTGGCGTGCACACCGGGCCGTACCCGTTGGGATTTGGAATCATCGAGAAAGGGATTTTACCGTAAATTACCACACTTTTTACTCTTTTCCACACAAAAAAGGCAATATGTCATCACCTCAACGACCGATGGCCGTGCAACCAAGCGCACGGCCATCATGAATAAAAATTCATCTTTTCGCGAAAATCTGCTTTAACGCCTCCACCAGCGCGTCCACGCATTCCCTCTGATACTCCGGCGGGTTGGAAAGTGCCAGCCGCAAATGGTTTTTCCCTTTCTCCGGCCCCCAACTGCTTCCCGCCGTATTGTTGATTCCCAGTTCATACAAGGCCGCCGACATTTCCTTGTCATCCATGCCGCTTCCCGACACGTCCGCGAAGCAGAATGACCCGCCCATCGGCCTGGAACACTCAAACCGCCCCTCAAAAACGGCCAGACTCTCACATGTATAGGCAATATTTTCCCGATAAATCTTTCTGGCCTCCGCAATATATTCCTGACGTAACGGCATCGTCAGAGCCGCTTCCGCCCCGTACTGCGTAATCGTCGGAGCCATGGAAAAGCTGCTCCACATCTGCACGATGGCAAGCATCTTGACAATCTCGGGATTGGCCACGACCCAGCCGATTCGGTAACCGGACAAATGATATCCCTTGCTCAGCCCTTGAACAAGGATTCCATAATCCTTCATTCCGTCCATGGACAAAATGGAAGTAAACTTTGTCTCTTCCCCCGCCTCAATGCTTTCGTGGACTATACTTCAAAAATCAAATCTCCGTAGGACGGCATCGGCCATGCCTCTTTATCCACGATCATTTCCAGCGCGTCAACCGGGGCACGCAGTGCCGCCATCGCCGGAACGACGGTGTCATGATAATAATTTGCCGCCACGCCGCCTTCCTCTTTACTTGCCGCCTCTTCGGTCACGGCCTGCAAATTGACAAGTGCCGCCTTCGTCTCCTTCAAAAGCGCGGACACCTCCGTGAGGATGCCGGACTGTACCTCCGTGTCGGCTCCGGCCGCCTTCACCGCCAGAATCGTGTCGGCCAGCGTCTTCGTATAGCCCATGACCGCCGGGATAATCTGCTTGCTCGCCATGTCAATCATGGTGCGGGCCTCGATATTGATGGCCTTAGAATATGCCTCGTACTGGATTTCCGCACGGGACTCCAGCTCCGCCTTGGTAAACACGTTGAAGCGTTCAAACAGTGCTACGGCCTTATCCGTCGTGATGGCCGGAATCGCCTCCACCATCGACTTGATGTTCGGCAGACCTCTCCTCTCGGCCTCGGCCACCCACTCATCGGAATACCCGTTTCCGTTAAACACGATTCTTCTATTTTCCGTCATGTACTCCTTGATCAGGTCATGTACCGCCAGTTCAAAATCGTCGGCCTTTTCCAATATGTCGCAGGCATCGGCAAACGCCTCGGCCACGATCGTGTTCAGCACGATGTTCGGATTGGCGATGGAATCCCTTGAGCCCACCATGCGGAATTCGAATTTATTTCCGGTAAATGCAAACGGCGAGGTTCTGTTTCTGTCCGTCGCGTCCTTATCCAAATCCGGCAAGGAGGAAACGCCCGTGTGCAGCTTCGTGCCTTCCAAACTATGCGTCGCGGTTCCGGTGCTGATCAACTGATCCATCACGTCCTGCAGCTGGTCGCCGAGGAAGATGGAAATAATCGCCGGCGGTGCCTCGTTGGCTCCAAGTCTATGGTCATTGCCCGGATCCGCCGCTGATTCTCTGAGCAAATCCGCGTGCTTGTTGATCGCCTTCAAAATGCAAGACAATACCAAAAGGAACTGCTTGTTTTCATGCGGTGTCTTGCCCGGGTCAAGCAAATTGATTCCGTCGTCGGTGATAATGGACCAGTTATTGTGCTTACCGGAACCATTTACCCCGGCAAACGGCTTCTCATGAAGCAGGCACTTCATGCCGTGCTGGCAGGCGACACGCTTCAACGTCTGCATTACAATCTGGTTATGGTCCACGGCCACGTTGGCCTCGGCATAAATCGGGGCGAGCTCGTGCTGTGCCGGTGCCACTTCGTTATGCTGCGTCTTGGCCGAAACTCCGACTTTCCACAGCTGGATATTGACATCGCGCATAAATGCCGCGATTCTCTGGCGAATGGTTCCGAAATAGTGGTCGTCAAGCTCCTGGCCTTTCGGCGGCATCGCGCCAAACAACGTGCGTCCCGTGTAAATCAAGTCTTTTCTCTGTTCGAACTTCTCGGCATCCACAAGGAAATACTCCTGCTCCGGTCCGACGGACGGCGTTACCTTCTTGGACGTCACATTGCCAAAAAGACGAATCAACCGCAATGACTGTGCATTAATCGCCTCCATGGAGCGAAGGAGCGGTGTCTTCTGATCCAGCGACTCGCCCGTATAGGAGCAAAATGCGGTCGGAATGCAAAGCGTCGCGCCTGCCGCGTCTTCCCTCACAAACGCCGGAGACGTACAATCCCACGCGGTGTAGCCCCTGGCCTCAAATGTCGCGCGCAAGCCGCCCGACGGGAAGGAGGAAGCATCCGGCTCACCCTTAATCAATTCTTTTCCCGAAAAACTCATCAATACCTTTCCGCTCGGCAGCGGCGCGGAAATAAACGAGTCATGCTTCTCCGCGGTAACGCCCGTCAATGGCAAAAACCAGTGGGTATAGTGCGTCGCGCCTTTCTCGATTGCCCATTCCTTCATCTCGTGCGCAATCACGTCTGCAGTCTCAAGGTCCAGTTCCTTTCCCTCTTCAATCGTCTTTTTCAGGTTTTTGTACACCTTCTTCGGCAGACGTGCCTGCATGACGGTATCATTAAACACGTTCTCCCCAAAAATATCTGCGACATTAAATTTTTCCGTGACCATAACATCCATCCTCTCTTCTCTGATTCTTGCGCGGGCAACAAAGCTACATTGACCTCACAAAGAAAGGGCACTCCAAGCTGTCTTGGAACGCCCTTGTTCTTAACTACGTCAGTTAGTATAACTCATATTCCGCAAAAAGGCAAGTATAAAATTGATAAAAATATATCGCACGTTTTAGCAGAATTTTGGCAGTCTTGCCTATAACAAAGAATTTCGTTTGCAAAACTCTCACGCCTTGCCAACGGAACCAAATAATTCCATCTTGGTCTTGACGGTTTCCTTGATTGCCTCGTAACCCGGCTTCAAAAGCTTTCTCGGGTCATATCCTTTTCCTTCATTGTCCTTGCCGGCCTCGATATATTCACGGGTAGCCGCCGCAAAGGAAAGCTGGCACTCCGTATTTACATTAATCTTGGCAACACCAAGGTCAATCGCCTTCTTGATCATGTCATCCGGAATACCCGTGCCGCCATGCAAAACGAGCGGCATGTCGCCGGTCAGCTGCTGGATGGCATCCAGCGTCTCGAAGCTTAATCCTTCCCAGTTGGCCGGATATTTTCCGTGAATGTTACCGATACCTGCCGCCAGGAAATCAATGCCAAGGTCCGCAATCATCTTGCACTCCTGCGGATCCGCGCACTCGCCCTTGCCAATCACGCCGTCTTCCTCGCCGCCGATGGCACCAACCTCTGCCTCAAGAGACATGTTGTTCTCTGCCACGATCTTTACCAATTCTTTCGTCTTGGCCACGTTCTCCTCGATCGGATAATGGGAACCGTCGAACATGATGGATGAAAATCCCGCCTCTACGCACTTCAAGCAGCCGTCATACGTGCCGTGGTCAAGGTGAAGGGCCACCGGAACCGTGATGTTTAACTCCTCCAGCATGCCGTTTACCATGCCGACTACCGTCTTATAACCCGTCATATACTTTCCCGCGCCCTCGGAAACTCCAAGGATAACCGGAGAATTGCACTCCTGGGCGGTCGTCAAAATGGCCTTCGTCCACTCAAGGTTGTTGATATTGAACTGTCCTACCGCATAATGTCCGGCTGTTGCTTTTTGAAGCATTTCTTTTGCTGATACTAACATGTTATGTTCCTCCACTTCTATTTATCCGCTTCTTTTGTTTGCGGAAATTATCAATCTTGTTCCATTATAGACCATTCCCGTTAAAAATACAACAAAAAGTTTGCTATAAAAGCTTTTATGATAATATCATCTCACCCGCAGCACCTGCCCCGAATAAATCAGGTTAGGGTTGCTCAAATTATTCAAACTCGCAATTGCCTGCCACGTTGTACCATATTCCGCGGCAATGCCCGACAGCGTGTCGCCCCTCCTCACCGTATAATATACGGCTTGTGACGGTATGATTCCCAGCTTTCGGTTAACTAAATCCTGCACCTCGTCATAATTATATCCGGCCGCCGTCAGCCTTTCCTCACGCTCCTTCCCGTTCCCCCACTGCCCGGCAATGACCTCGTCGGCAATGACGCAAAGGTTCCTATTTGCCCTGGCATATTTATCCCATGCCGCCGCGTCCATGTAAGCGACGTCCAAGTCCAGGTTCCCCTCCCAGCCGGGAAGCCTCCCCGTCGAGGTATACTGGTAAATCGCCGCCATTTTCCACGCGCCGATCCCGCCAATCAGCGGCGCGTCCGGATTATACCCCATCGGGGTGTCGCCCGCATAATATCCCGCGTTCCACAAGCCATACTCCGCCGCGACGGGGTTCCAGTTATACTGGTGAATCGTCCGGTTGCTCATATATATGAGCGGGCGCACGCCGGTTTTTGTGTAAACCCGGTCAAGCCACGCCTTCGCCCACGGTACTCCCAGCCCCAGCTCCTGCTCCCAGTCCAGGGCAAGAATCGCGCGCCCCAGATAATATTGCGCCCGCGAAATGAAATAATCCGCCTCCGATTCCGGCGAACCGGCATAGCCAACCTCCCTCGCATAATGGTACAGTCCGATTTTCTTGCGATTGGCCAAGGCATTTTCCACCGCCCTGGCATAATCCGGGTTCGTGTACCCGGTGCCGCCGGTCGCCTTTATAATCACAAATTCACAAGGCACCACGCCAAGGTCGATTCCGTTTTGCCAGCTGCTGACGTCAATTCCGTTCATGCTCATGTCTGTCTGCTCCAACTTCCTAATCGTCTCATTTTATTTTATTCCAAAAGGCGGCATGCGTGCAAATGTTTATTCAGCATTTCCACATTTCCAAACTTATTATAAATTATCAAGTAGAGGAGATTTTTCCCCTACTCGTCGCGCCGGAACAGGCTGCGTAAGCAGCATATATCTTTCTGTCCCGTCATACCAAAAAGACATCTTCTCAACAAATGAGAAGATGTCCCGGATGACTCCCAGGGGAATCGAACCCCTGATTCCAGCGTGAGAGGCTAGCGTCTTAACCGCTTGACCAGGGAGCCATATTTACTTGTCACTTACGAACCATTTCCCGCAAGCAAGGTTTACTATAACACATAACGTTCCATAATGCAAGCATTTTTTTCTGTTTTTCGATTTTTTTCAACGCGTCCCCTCATTCCAGCATGAGGGAACGCATTCTATATTCCATTATTTTGTCATCCCGCAATCATCAGCACGTCGCCCCGCCGACCACGGTCTTCTTCAAAATCTCGCCCTTGTCAATTTTGCTATTCAGCAGCTTATCCTGCGCATACTCAAACCCGAGCCGGGCTATCGTGTCCGCGAAGCGTTCACCTGACTTGCCCTCGTCACGGAAGAAAAGAATTGCACGCTCCACAAGCTCGATTACTTCCTCCTCCGAGGTAAATACCTTGTCAAGCGGACGGCCTTCTGCCGTCTTCTTTCCCCATCTTCCGCCAATGTATACCTTGTAGCCCACGGCCGACTCACCTACCGCGCCAAACGGGCATTTCCCGATACAGCGTCCGCAATGGTTACAGCTTCCCTCCGGTATCTCGATCTTCCCGTCCGCCAAACGTGCGACATGAATCGGGCAGGCGTTTTCCACCTGGCAGACCTTGCAGCCCCGGCATCTTGACAAATCAATCTCCGGCACGCGCTGGCCAATCACACCCAGGTCGTTGAGATCCGGCTTCACGCAGTTGTTCGGACAGCCGCCCACGGCGATTTTGAATTTATGCGGCAATGCCACGTCATGATATCCCTTATAATATAAATCATGCAATTTTTCCGACAGAGAGAACGTGTCAATCAATCCGTACTGGCAGGTCGTTCCCTTACAAGACACCACCGGGCGCACCTTCGAGCCGGTACCGCCGGTCTCAAGCCCCGCCTCACCGAGGAATTCCCGGATTGCGTCAATCTTGTCATATGGCACTCCCTGAATCTCCAATGTAAGCCTCGTGGTCATCGTGACTTCCCCGGATCCAAACCGCTCCGCCGCCTCGGCAATCTTTTTCTGCTCTTCCGCCGTCACCTTGCCATTCCTGGTAATGACACGCACGTTGAACACGTCGTCATACCGCTTATCCTGCAGGCAGCCAAGCCCCTTCACACGTTTGATTTCCTCAGCGGAAAGCTTTCCGCCGTCGCGGGGAACCTTCACCTCGTTAAAGAACGCCCCGCCTTCCAACACAAGCGTGTTCGTATATCCCAAAGCTTTCAGGCGATTGTGTAAAAAGTACCCTCTTTTGCCTTTCGCGCACACGAGAAGGAGCTTTGCATCCTTCTTAAGACCCTCCAACGGCTCTTTCACCGTGGAAAGGTCAATCCACCTTGCATTCGGCAACGCCGGTGCCGGTTGCACGTCAAGCACCGTGTAACCCTTCGCCGCCCCTTTTGCATATTCCGCCGGACTCATGCTTTCCATAACGCCGTCCAGTTTATTTTCCAATATGTAACATGCCGTCACGAATGGATGGATCGCCGTGGAAAATGGCGGCGCATAGGCAAAATCCATCGTGTCAAAGTCATCCAGCCTCATCCCCTGGGAAATTCCCGTCACGGCGATGTCAACCATCTTATCCACCGCGCCCGCTCCCAACACCTGGATGCCGAGAAGCTTCCTGCTCTCCCTCTCCGCCGTCAGTTTCACGACGAATGTAGATGCTCCAGGATAATAATGCGCCTTGTCATCTAACACGCAGACGGCCGACACCGCGTCATATCCCGCCGCTTTCGCCTGTGTCTCGGTAAGTCCCGTCCTTCCGCCGTTTAACGTGGGCAAAATACGTACGACTCCCGTCCCGAGACAACCGCCATACCCATTGCCCTGCCCATGTATGCCTTTCGCCAAAGCCCTTGCCGCCAGATTGGCGGTCGAACCCATCGCGGACCATTGCGGTGCCTTTGTGACCGCATTTTTCACCATCGCACAATCGCCTGCCGCGTAAATGTCCAAGACATTTGTCCGAAGCTCCTCGTCCACCACGATGGCACCTTTCACCATCTCGATTCCCGAATCCGCCAAGAACTCCGTGCATGGCCGCACGCCGATTGCCATGATGACCACGTCCGCCGCAAGACTGCCTTTGTCGGTCTCCACGCTCTCCACATGCGAACTTCCCGCAATTCCCGTCACGCTGGTGGACGTGAGCACGCGCATCCCAGCCGCCTTGATTTGCCGCTTCGCATAGTACGCCATCTCCTCGTCAAATGCATTCGGCATGATTTGCCCCATCGCGTCAATCACCGTCACTTCAAGCCCTTGCGCCTTCAAATTTTCCGCGACCTCAAGACCGATAAAGCCCGCCCCGCAGACGACCGCCTTGCGGCAATTTCCTTTTTCTATATAGTCGCGAACCGCCACGGCATCGTCCGGCGTACGCACGCAGAACACGCCGGACAAATCCGTCCCTTCGATTGGCGGCACGAACGGTACGGCTCCCGTCGCGATAATCAATTTGTCATACCTTTCCAAAAATGTTTCGCCGGACGACGTTTTAAACGTCACCCGTTTATTCGCACTGTCGACCTTGATTGCCTCACAGCCCGTCGTCACTCTGACCCCCGTAAGATTCGCATATTTTTCCGGCGAATTCACGATCAATTCCTCACGCGTTTCAATCTCCCCGCCAATGTAATACGGCAGTCCGCACCCGGCGTAAGAAATATCCTCGCTTTTGGTGAACACCTTCACCTTTGCACTTCTGTCGCACCGCTTTAATTTTGCCGCCGCCTTCGTCCCCGCCGCGACACCGCCCAAAATCACATACTTCATCCGATTGCTCTTTCTTCTTGTTTCCGTGGGCGGCGAAAGTTGCGCCACTCCATCCAGCACGGCCAGCACCCGCTCCCGTTCCAATGGCTTATAAATAAAGCCCTTCGTCCCGACAACTTTCGCCTCCTCAATCGTATCGTCATAAGCCAAAGAAGAAACCATGATAATTTTCGCCTCGGGATGTGCCTCCAAAATCTCCCGTGCGGCTTCCAACCCGTCCATGCCCGGCATGACAATGTCCATGGTCACCAAATCCGGCAAAATCTCTTCATACTTCTCGACGGCCTCAACCCCGCTCCGGCAAAAAGCCGCGATCTCATAATCCGTATCCTCCAAAAATTCCTGCATCTGCAATTGAATCGCCCGCAAATCATCTACCACCATGACTCGCTTTCCCATTGCTATCATCTCCTTTACGTGTCACAATAAACGTATCTCGCCCTTTAACCACACCGCCGTACACGGCTCGACTTCGTACTTCAGCAAATGACGGGCACTGCCGATGATGATTTCCGTCCCCGCATAAGCCGTCACGCATGTCAGCCTCTGGCCCTTATGCTCTCTGTCGCTCTCCTCGCTCTTGCGAATTTCATTTTCAAACTGCTCAAGACGCTTTTTGTCCACCGAGAGCTTCATCCGCGTCATCGGCAGGTTTTTGCGCTTTTCGGGACTGTCCGGCTGTTTCTCCAACCTTTCAAGCTCCCTCTCCATTTCTTCAATTCCGCGCCGCAGGCTCTCGCACTCGAACTCGTCGCTCGGCCTTCCGCCCAAGGACACCGTCGTCACGCCCTCGGCCCTGGATCCCACGACGTTCGCCCGAACCTCCCGACCCGCACGGATTTTGCCGCCGATGACGATGCCGCGCCCGGAACATGCATTTACCGCCCCGTCACAATATGCATTACAATTCACGATATAATCCGTCAGCAGGTTTTCTCTCGCGCAGAGGACACTGTTTTCAATATACCTCGCGTAAATGCTGCGTCCCGTACGAATCACGGCCTGATTATCACCCTTGATTCCTTTCACCACGACCAGGTCACCCCCGGCTTCAATCACGCAGCCCTCCACGACACCGTCCACGGTAATGTTCCCCGATGCCTTGACTTCGAAACCGCCGCGAATGTCGCCGCGGATATGCACGTCTCCCAGGAAATTGATGTTTCCGGTGGAATAATCCACGTTCTCACCGATTTCCAATGCCGTCTTGATTTCAAAACTATGCCCGTTAAATTCGATACGGCCGGTCTTGGCCGCTTTCAGCGTCGTTCCATCCTCGGACAGTTCGGTATTCCGTCCCTTAGGCACCGTTGCTTTCTTTCCCGCCTTAGGTGGAAGCTCCCTGCCCGCCACCGTGGTGCCGGGTACCCCGGGAACCGGCTCGATAATCTCGCAAATCACATCCCCCTCTTCTATATTGCGGACATTGTTCAGCTGCATATAATCAATCTGCCCGCTCTCATTCATGGCGAGCTCTTTACGTCCGATACGGGGAATCTTATCCACGACATAACCGTCTTTCCCATTCTCCGGAAGTTTCCCTTCCGCCACCAGATACAGCCGAAAATACCGTTCCTCATTCTGAGGCAAGCTGTCAAGCAGCGTCTCGTCCACGCCAAATTTCACACCGTTCTCACTCAAGGCCGCTTCCAGCATGCCACGCTCTAATTCCTTGCCGCCGCCTGCCGGAGGATACACAATCACCCATACCGTCATCTGGTCTTGCGTAAGGAACGTCACCACCTGGGCATCCAATCGGGGAACCACCTCGATTTGCTTCTCCCGCAGTTCCTCGTCTGCTTGAGCCTCCTCGTCCGCTTGAATCTTCCGCGGCTCCTCATCCGTTTGCGCCTCTTGCCCGTCCTCCATCGTGTCTGTCTCTGCAACCGTCTCCCACCTGGGCTTTGCCTTTGCAAGACGTGCCTCCGCAGTAGTGTCAACCTTCTGTCCCAAACGAATCAGTTCAAATTCCAGCTTTTCTTCCGCCAATAACTCCGGCTGCTTCAACGCCCCCGCCAGACGTATCACGGGTCTTGCCGCGGATTCCGCTCCTCCTTTCTGCCCTAGCCATAACTCCCACAGTTGGTTCAGGGCATGTTCCGGAGCCTATTCCATCTGTGTCGGGTCAGTCTCGGTCACCGGCAGTGCCCCCCCCTCTTCCTGGCCTTCTGCTGCCTGTGCCTCCAAGTTTTGCTCCTCTTCCTTGTTTTCCTCGGTTTTTGAGCCGAACAACCGGGAAAATATGGAATCCTTCAAACCCATTCTTTTTCACCTCCTAAAGCCCGCACACGAGCTTCTCATAAGAAATAATGCGTATAGTTTTTCTAACTACATCTTATCAATTCCATACACGCCTTGTCAAGTGACGATTGGCCAAAGTCCAAATAATGACCGCGCGTACCATTACTTTTCATGGGCGGACGCCCAAACAGCTGCGTACCCGTCTACATAGATCGTGGAATTTGTCGTCTCGTCCCGAATCTCGATTTTCATTTCCCGGGAGTAATCCAACGGAAACAGAAGCGGCTGCAGGTCAAATTCCTTTAAAACCGCGTCTTCTATCCATGCTTCTATCTCGTCCGGTTTTTCATAGTGCTTGGAATCCTTGCGTCCCACACCCTTTCCTTCCACGCTGACCACGCTTATGGAGCGCACGGAATAATCCGGCAGTCCTTTCCCCGGCTCCGCCCCGTATTCCTTCAACAGTCCGCAGGTCTTCGCAAAGAACGGGTACACCACCATCTGATTGGAATAATACGGTACTTCCGAGGTCACCTCCACAAAACCAATCGGCGGAGACGTTCGAAGTTCCTCCATCCCCATGCTTTCCACGTCCTTTTCGTAGGCATCCAAAAGGGCTTCCTTTTCCTCGTCCGTCAGTTTCAGAGCCGTATCCGTGACACCGTCCGACCAGGTGAAACGGGCATCGGACACACGTCTGCTCCGCCCGGCAAGATAAGCAATGTTTTTATACTCTGCCGTATCATATACGAAAGCGAAGCTCTGCAAGTCTTCCTCGTCTATCGAATACTGCCGGTAAACCTCCCTTCCGTCTTTCATACGATAACGAACCGTCACCCGGGTTATCCTGCTTGCTCCTTCGTCCGCTCCCCCTTCTATCGCGCCGTTCTCCGAAACCACGGACAGAATCCACGCAAATGCGGCATCCTTCCCTTCTTCCTTCAAGACATACTTATCAAGCTGCCGTTCCGTCTCATACTGCTCCCCTTTTCCCAACGCACGCATATAGCCCGCATAATTCATGTCCAGTCCGGCGATACTGACCCCGATTTCTTCCACTTCTCCCACTTCAGGCAAGAAAGCATCAAATGAAGAAGCACCCACGAAAAACACCAAACCCGTCAAGACGACCGCCGCACATTCCAAGGCAAGCTGCCATTTCCGTCGCAGGATTTTCCCCCACGATTTCCCTCCGGCATTTCCCGCGCCCCATTCCAGCAGGCAATGCACCGTTACCGCCGCCATCACGCCGACCAATGCACTGGCCGCGCCTTCTGCCATGGGATTTTGGGAAAATCCTGACAACTCCGTAAACAGACTTCCGCTCCACACTCCGGCGAGAAAGGAAAGTAACCCAAACGCCGCCCGCTCCGCCAGGGGAACGGCAAACATCCGCCCGACCCGCTCGGTCTTTCGTTTCTTCTGCACCATGGAAAAGAGCAAAAAAGGGAACAGAATCCAGATTAAGGCAGATATGGCATACAAGGCCGACGGCACATGCTCAAACACCGCCAGCTTGTCAAACAGATTCTGCCCCGTCAAATGCTCCGCCAAAAAAAGAGGGGACAAGACGATGTCTAACGTTTCAAGCAAAGGGATTCTATAATAGGTATGATAATTTGTTTCCGCCCATGTGACAAATACGTTCTCAATCAAAATATGCCCATAGTTCAAACAGAGTGCGTATCCTAAGATTGCCGGAAGAACATTTCCGCAAACGGAAAGAAAAAGAATCCCCATATGGTAAAACACAAGAAATACCGCGGTAAATATCAAAATACTATGCCCCGTATAACTGGACGAATATGGCAGAAAGTCCACGTCCAGATTCGCCTCAAACAACCCGCAGGCCGTCATCACCAGCACGAGGGGTGCCACAAAATGCAAAAGTCCATGTACGTACCGTCCCCAGAATATCGTGCCCTTCCTAACCGGCAAACCATAGTAAAAATCCAGCTTTTTCGGCTGCATCAAATAAAAAAACTCCAAAAAGGAGAGCGCCGCACCAAGTCCCGCGAAAATCCACAACTGTTCCTGACTGCCGATGCAAAAAAAACACGACTCCGTACTAAGGCCAAGCCGCACCATCGTCATCAGGGCATATCCCGCCAGCGTTCCCCAGGACAAAAACGCTACGATATGACCTCTCCCCGCTTCCTTTACCCATTTAAGAAAGTACTTTTCTGATGTCATATCCCGCGCCCTCCATTTCCGTGATAAACATTTCTTCCAGATTCAGGGGAACCTCGCCTACAAAAATCGGATTTTGCTCCTCTATAAGCGTCTGAATTTCCCCGGTGTCACCTCTTGTAATCAACGTGACAAACCGCGCGTCCTCATGAAACCGCACAATCTGCGGGCATTCCTTAAGCGCGTCCAGCTTTGCCTCAAGTGGAAACACGCACTGGAATTTTCTGGCATTTCCCGCCTGCTTTCGAAAATCCCCCGCCGTGACCACGCCGCCCTTGTGGAGGATGGCGATATTTCCGCAAATATCCTCCAAGTCCCCCAGCTTGTGCGATGCCACGATTATGGTAAAATCCCGCGCCTTCATCTCCTGCCGGAACAAATTTTTCATAATCTCCGTGGCAATCGGATCCAAACCGTCAAACACCTCGTCGCAAAAAAGATATTTCGTGCGGGAACACAGTGCCAATATAAGGAACGCCTGCCGTTTCATTCCTTTTGAAAATGTCCGAATCGGCTGCAGCATGTCCAGATTGAGGGACTCCGCCATATAGGAAACGGATTCCGCGTCCATGTCCGGATACTGCTTCGCAAAAAAATCCGCCATCACCTGGATGGACGCATTTGGAAAATAATACGGGTCGTCCGGCAAGTAAAAAACCTTTTCCTTACAAGACGGGGAGAGGAAATCCCCCTCCCCGTCCAACCGTATCTCTCCAAAATCCGCCTCGATGATGCCGCAAAGCATCCTGAGCAATGTCGTTTTTCCCGCGCCGTTCGTACCCAGCAGTCCAAACATGATGCCGTCCTCTATTTCCAATGAGACGTGGTTTACCGCACAAACGTCGTCAAAGGATTTTGTCAAATCATGAATCCGGATCATAAGTCTCTCTCCTTAAAGTCCCCCGCCAAGCCGTTCCTCAATCCCTTCCTTGACTTCCTCCTTGAATTCTTCTTTCAGTTCTTCTTTTACTTCCACTTTCGAATTCCGCTTCAAGTCAATTTCCAGACCGCTTTTCAAGCCGCTCTCCATCTTTTCCTTGGCTTCTTCCTTCAATTCCTCTTTCAACTCGTCCAGTTCGATTTCCAGCTCGATGTCCAGATTTTCATCCAACTCCGCCACGACCTCTTCGGCCAACTCCGCGGCGGCCGCCTCCACGGTCAGCATCTTCTCTTCCTCGCGCACTTCCTGTTTTTTCCGGTGCAAGTCCGGGATTACGTCCTCTTTCACCATGATTTCCAAGGCCTTTCTCCGATTTTCTATCAAGACCTCGCCATGGTTCCCGCCAAATTCCCCGTCCAGCGTC
Source organism: uncultured Lachnospiraceae bacterium (assembly GCA_949915905.1). GTDB lineage: Bacteria > Bacillota > Clostridia > Lachnospirales > Lachnospiraceae > Schaedlerella. The sequence goes on from CATLEQ010000005.1 coordinate 36,090, forward strand.
CACGGAATCTCCTCCTCACATTCAAATCGAATGCTGCCCGTACGGAAACAATACATATGCGTAGAATCAATCTGCTTTCCTAAAAGGGCAGTCACGATTTCATTTACGTCCAACGGCGTCTTCGGCGTCTTAATCAACGTCACCTCGAACACTCCGTCGTCAAAGGCCACGTTCTGCCCGACGATGCCCTTGAAGCCGCCGACCGAATGCGAATTCGTCACCATCCCGAACATGAACTCATCTTCGATTGTCTCCCCGTCATGCGTCACTTTGACACGGTAAGACGGCACGTTAAAAATCTTTTTCGTCCCCTCCAACACGTATGCCAAATGTCCCAAAATATTTTTCATCTTTTGATCCGTCTCATAGGACACGTCCGTAAACAGTCCAAACGCGGCAATATAGACGAAATAATTGTTGTTAAACGCACCCACGTCGCAAGCGAACGGTTTCCCGTTCACGGCCACGTCCGCCGCCTCAATCATGTCCTTGGGAATATGCAGGCTACTGGCGAAATCATTGGTCGTGCCCGCCGGAATATAACCGATTGGCACCTTACCCTCACGCATGGACATGCCTGTCACGACCTCGTCAAGCGTGCCGTCCCCACCGCTGCATACCACCAGGTCATAGCCCTCCGTATAGGATTTCGTTTTCTCCATGGCATCCTGACGCTGCTGGGTCGGATACACCGTCACCTCGTATCCGCCCTTCACGAAAGTGTCCAGTACGTCTGAGAGTTGTGGCTTCAAAAGTCCCATTCCTGCATTCGGATTGTAAATAAACAACATCTTTTTCATAAACATATACCTCCCTGGCGCTTAGGAACTGTAAAGGGGCATATCATCTCTGACAGCCCCCTTTCACTCATAACCTATTTTTTGGGGTCAAATGTTTTTCCAACTGTGCGTTTGGATATTTTATTCCCCGCCCCTGGTTCCTATTACAACTCAATTATGCAGAAAAAAAGTTTTAATTCCTTCCGCCGCTTTCTCCTCATCCTCGCCGTCCGTGAGCACCGTGACATGCTCTCCTTCCGTCAGGCTTAAGCTCATCATGCCCATGATGCTCTTGGCATTGATCTTTTTGTTATCCGCCAAAATAAAAATCTTGCTCACATACTGGCTCGCCTCCTGTACCAGCAATGCAATCGGCCTTCCATCCAGGCCATTTTCGTGTCTCACGACTACCGGTGTCTCAATCATAGTAACCCTCCTTGACTTTTCCTAATCTTATCGGCCATCTCACCAATCTTTCGCAGTCTGTGGTTTACCCCCGACTTGCCGACCGGCGGCGACACAAGTTCCCCCAACTCCTTTAATGTCGCGTCCGGATGGGAGAGACGGGCAAGCGCCATGTCCTCCAATCCCTCCGGTAGTTTCTCCAAACCGATGGTGTCCCGCAGATATGTAATGTCCTCCACCTGCTTCACCGCCGCAGAAACCGTCTTGTTGATATTGGCCGTTTCACAGTTCACCTTGCGGTTTACCGTATTGCGCATCTCTTTTATAATCCTTACATTCTCCAGCTCCATAAGAGAAATGTGCGCTTCCATGATATTTAACATATCTACGATTTGCTCGCCTTCTTTCAAGTACACGACATACGTCTTTTTTCTCTTCACTATCTTGGCATCCATCGAAAAGCCGCACATCAGCTCCTGAACCCGTGCCGCCATCTCACTTGCACCGCACACGATTTCAAAATGATAGGACTTGTTCGGGTCGCTCATCGAGCCCGCGGCGAGGAACGCGCCACGCAAAAAAGCCCGCCGGCAGCATGGCTGCCGGGTCACGATGGGATTCATCGCCCTGACCCTCTCAAATCCGTTTTGATACTCGTCTATCATTTTGACCGCCTGCAGGATGCGAAGTGCCTCCTCATGCCGACTCACTATGACAGAATATGAGGTACTATGCTTTTCCATGTTTCTGCGAATCGAGATATTACCTTCTATATTAAATGTTTTTTTGAGTAATGTAAAGACTTTTCTTGCAACAGCTTTATTTTCTGTATGAAATTTTATCCCGTAACAACCTCGCCCGTCAATCGTAATGCAGCCGCAAAAGCCGGTAAGTGCAGCCAATTCCGCGATTTGGCAGTGCCTGGCCTGGCTCCAATGTCTGGAAATTTCCTCCTTTACATTCGCCGAAAATGACATCTTTTTCCACCTATCTTTTCTCAATATCCCGGTGTTCAATGCGTACGCCGTAATCCTCGTTTTGCTTCACGAACCGGTAAAGTTCGTTCGCCATCGTAACCGAACGGTGCTTCCCACCGGTGCAGCCCACCGCGATTACGAGCTGGTTCTTCCCCTCCAGAATATAATTCGGCAGCAAAAAACCAATCATGTCTTTGAATTTTTCCAAAAATTCCACCGCCCGATCGCTGTTTAAGACATAATTTTGTACCTCCTCGTCATTCCCCGTCTTCTCTTTCAACCCCTCCACATAGTATGGGTTCGGCAGGAAACGCACGTCGAACACGAGATCCGCGTCCTGTGGAAGCCCGTACTTGAAGCCAAACGACATGACCGTGACGTACAAATTTTTAAAGTCTTTTCCTTCCACGAAAATCTTATCCAGTTCCGCCTTCAATTCCCTCGTCAGCATCTTGCTGGTATCCAATATATAGGTCGCTTTCTGCTTTAGGAACGTGATTCGCTCCCGCTCCCTGGCAATGCCCGTCCCGACATGCCCTTCCCCGCCCAACGGGTGCTGCCTTCTGGTCTCCTTGTAACGCTTCACCAGTACGTCGTCCTGCGCGTCCAGGAAAAGGATTTCACAGACCGTCCCCTGGCCATCCAGCCAGGTCGGATGCCCCGCCAGCTCATCCAATGCCTGCCCGTTGCGGATGTCAATCCCAAGTGCCGCCCTCTTGATATGCGCGTCCGGCCCCGACAGCATCTCGACAAACCTCGGGATCAAAGGAATCGGCAGATTATCCACACAAAAATATCCCACGTCCTCCAATATTTTCAAAGCGGTGGATTTTCCCGCGCCGGACATCCCCGTCACAATCACAAGTCTCATATCTTAACACGCTCCTATTCATAAACCACCACAAATTCCGGTCAAAACTCTCCGATTCGCCTTACTTCCGGCTCAAGGCGCACTCCCGATGCGCTCTCCACCTTTTCCGCCACCTGCTCCATCAGAGAAACAATGTCCGCCGCCGTCGCACCGCCCTTGTTAATCACAAAGCCACAGTGTTTCTCGGACACCTGCGCGCCGCCGACCGAAAATCCCCTAAGTCCTGCGTCCTCTATCAGCTTCCCGGCAAAATGTCCTTCCGGCCGTTTGAAGGTACTGCCCGCGCTCGGATACTCCAACGGCTGTTTCTCCATCCTGCGCCGCTTCAACTCATCCATATTTTTTTGAATCTGGTTTACGTCGCCCTTTTTCAATTTCAAGGCAGCTCCCAATATGACGTCCTCGTTTTGGGCGAATATGCTGGTTCGATAACCCAGTTCCAGTTTTTCCACGGGAATTTCCCGAATTTCCCCGCTCGGCGCAAGTGCGCGTGCGCCAACGACCACCTGCTTCATTTC
>CATLEQ010000006.1 GCA_949915905.1 uncultured Lachnospiraceae bacterium
GAATACACCTATCGTATGATTATTGAATTATCAGGCAAGGTGGTGGAGCACATCGCGGAAAAATACGCATCCGTGCGGAAAGGAGTGAATTCGGTTATGGTAGGAGGAGTCATAGAGACTGAGGCGCACAAAATACTTTGGAATGGCATTCAACAAGGAAGAGAGGAAGGCCAGCAAGAGGGAATTCGAAACATGGTTTCGACCTTGATGGAATTGAATATCCCGTCACAAACCATCCTTGCCAAGGTTCAGGAAAAATACCACCTCACCGCGAAGGAGGCGCAAGAATATTTGGAAACAGTTGTAAAATAGTTAACGCTCCGTGTAATAATGGACACCTTTTTAAATCCTCAAAAGATAATATATTTATTTGAATATTTTCAGAGCTGACACATCAATTTCCCACTTGCGCATTTTGCCCATCTATGTTATATTTCTGGTAGAGCATTAAAATTTCTCGGGAAACAGTTTGGATGCATTACATCCAGACCGTTTCCAACTTCCAAATGATTTACGCTTCTGAATCATTTCAGCCATATGGCACACATACGGAAATCTCAATGCTTGTAACCCATTAAGAAAATAGCAGAGAGGTTTCATAAAAAGCCATGACTGGCGGGTGTAAGAATATGGGACGCGTGGAGATTCACACTTTGAAGGATGCCGTGCCGATTTGGACTCCATCCGGCCATTGGCCGGTGACCTCTCAAACAACAGAGAAAGAGAGGGATGTCAATGGGAGAGATGCAAACATCACACACGACGTACGACGACGTGTTCCGCACGTTGTTAAATGATTGCCGGGGACTGATTGTTCCGCTGATTAACGAACTGTTCGAAGAGAATTATTCGGGAGCGGAGGAAATTGTCTTTTCGGTGAACGAGCACTTTATGAACCAGCAGGACGGAAACATGGAGAAGCGAATCACGGACACTTGTTTTAAAATATTAGGAAGAGAGGCGCGGAAGTACCATTTGGAATGTCAGAGCGGATCCGATAACAGCATGGTGGTGAGGATATTTGAGTATGACACGCAAATCGCGCTGGATGACGGGGAGATTCGGGGAAACACCCTCACGGTGACGTTTCCTCATTCGGCGGTATTATTTTTGCGGAGCAATTCCGCCACGCCCGACAGCATGAAAATCAAGATGGTCACGCCGGGCGGAGAGGTCGCGTATGACGTTCCAGTGATGAAAACGCAGCAGTACTCGCTGGATGAGATATTTGAGAAAAGGCTTCTGTTTTTGCTCCCGTTTTATGTTTTCTCCCACGAGAGCCGGTTCGAGGAATATGAGCAGGATGAGAAGAAGTTGGAACTATTAAAACAAGAATGTGCACAGATAAAAGGGCGGCTTGAAAATTTGGTGGTTCGAGGAGAAATCAGCGAATACACCTATCGTATGATTATTGAATTATCAGGCAAGGTGGTGAAGCACATCGCGGAAAAATACACATCCGTGCAGAAAGGAGTGAATTCGGTTATGGTAGGAGGAGTCATAGAGACTGAGGCGCATAGAATACTTTGGAAAGGCATTCAACAAGGAAGAGAGGAAGGCCAGCAGGAGGGATGGCGCAAAGGCCAGAAAGACGGTTGGCATAAAGGCCAGCAAGAGGGAATTCGAAACATGGTTTCGACCTTGATGGAATTGAATATCCCATCACAGACCATCCTTGCCAAGGTTCAGGAAAAATACCACCTCACCGCGAAGGAGGCGCAAGAATATCTGGAAGCAGTTGTAAAATAGTTAACGTGCCCCGTGTAATAATGGACACCTTTTTAAATCCTCAAAAGATAATACATTTATTTGAATATTTTTACAACGACTACCAGGAGCCTTCAACCCCAATCCTTGAAGGCTCCTGCTGTTTTTTTACATTTTTACTTTTGGGCTGTTACTTCCGTTCTTGTCATTCAACCATTATTGAAGCAACTGCAATACGCCCTGCGGAACCTGGTTCGCCTGGGCGAGCATCGCCTGAGCAGCCTGAACGAGGATGTTGTTCTTCGTGTAAGCCATCATTTCCTCGGCCATGTCAACGTCACGGATACGGCTCTCGGCAGCCGTGATATTCTCCGTTGTCACGCTCAAGTTGTTAATCGTGTGTTCCAAACGGTTCTGGATGGCACCCAAGTCACCTCTCTGAGAAGATACCGCATTGATAGCGTTTTTAATCTTATCAACAGCTGTCGTTGCACCTGCCTGCGTAGAAATGTCAACATCACCAATGCCAAGAGATGCCGCGTTCATGTTCTTTACATTTACGGTCAATTGATTGAAATCCTCAGCTGTATCACCAATCTGAAGTGTCAGAGCCTTTCCGGAACCAGGCGTATTGATGCTAAATACTTCCGCGAGTTTCTCCTTAGTGTCGTAAGTCTTCGTAGAATCATCCTTTTTGTGAATCGTGATTCCCATTTTCTTATCGCCGTTCGACGTATCATTTACACCTACGATAAAGTTTGTCGTATCACCGATTGCCTGAGAAATTTTACCAAGTGCAGTGTTAAGGTCGGTAGATGTAATATTCTTGGGGTCAAGAGCAGTCAAATCAACTGCACCGTCTGCTGTTTTATACTGGCTGTCTGCACCAACCGCCAACGTAACGGTCTTTCCATCCACAGTAATTTTCGTTCCATCTACAAGATCAGTTGTTTTCATTTCAAAAACGGTATTCGCAATGGCATTCGCCGCTCCTACCTGACCTTGCTGCGTAACGGTCGTACCTGCGGTATGGTTACCCTTAAATGCACCGGTCGCATCTTTCATAGAAAGGTCCCAGTCATAATTTCCCTTAATATTCGTTGCTGTCGGAGCATCTGCCAACGTGAATTTCAAAGATTCATCACCGTCTTTGGCCACAGTATAATTGACAGTTCCAATCTTCAACTTGCCATCTGTCAATTTTGCTTGTAAACCATCATATACGGCATCACGAATCGCTTTCGAGTCTGTGCCCGTAACATTGACATCCGTAACCAAATCAACGTTACCAAGCTTAAAGCTGATTTGAGCCGGATTCTCAACAGCGGCGGTTCCCGTGTTAGCCTCTGCTGTTACATTGCCAATCGTGATTACTCCTGTACTACCAGTTTTTGCGGCTGCATCTGACTTTGTAGGAGCCGCCTTCGGTGCACCGTCTGCGGCATTACCAGCATCAACTTTTCCAGCATTTTTTGCTGTATAAACAATGTTAGAGCCATCAGAAGCTATATCGTAGTCCGCCGAAGTCAATTTGCCAGCGATAAACGCCGCTAATTTCTCGGCATCGTTCGCATCAGCCACATTAATATCACCAGCCGCACCTACGGCATAATCCGTACCTCCTATAGTAATGTTATCGCCATCTACAAAATTATTGTCCACCGTAACAGCGCTCTTATATACCGCCTTGGTTGCCGGCGTTCCTTCTCCAGCTTCCGCAGTGATATTGGCAAAATTAACCTTGAACTCGGTCGCCTTTGTTCCCGAACCGCCGCCATCAAGAATCGTCTTAAGACCTGTATTTCCTACCGGATCTTCACCCGCGCCGAGCACGTCGGAAAGAATACGGTCAATACCCGCCACGGTCTTTCCACCGCCGCCTTGCTCCATGGAGCCATCGAGCAGATTAATGCCGTTAAAGTTCGTACTCTTTGCAATACGATTAATTTCATCTTTTAGAGATTTAACCTCGGCCTGCAAATTCTCACGGTCTACCTCATCTGCATATGTTCCATTGGCGGACTGGTTTGCCAGTTCCACCATGCGGTTGAGCATGGAGTGTACTTCCGTCAGCGCACCTTCTGCCGTCTGCACCAGGGAAATACCGTCATTGGCGTTCTTCTGCGCGGTCTTGAGTCCGGTAATCTGCGCGCGCATTTTTTCGGAAATGGCCAATCCTGCCGCGTCGTCACCCGCACGGTTGATTCTGTAACCGGATGACAGCTTTTCCAAGTTCTTGGAAACCGCGCTGTTATTATTTGTTAAATTTCTGTAAGAATTTAATGCTGCAATATTGTGTTGAATTCTCATGATTTAAACCTCCTTGAATTTGTTGTTTAGAGTGCTTTCACTTCCTGCTACGGCACTTGTTACTTTTTTGTCTTCCGTCATTGCTCTTTGTCATTTTGTTTCCCGCGTCCTCAAAGTCCCGTCTGCCATGGCTTTTTTGCTGGAACCTTTTGGCGCGAATCTATTTCAACCGGCTCGCGATACCGGGTGAAACCCATTTTTTACGCGCTCTATGCGTCACTTTCCTTTTCCGCATTCTTTCTTCCCGCCGTTCCTACAATCGTCCTTTTCGCTTCATCGTTGGCGATTCCACCGTTCATGATTCCGCCATTTAAGCTTTCCCAAATCTGCGCGAGTTCCCGTACCTGCGTCCGCAAAAGTTCCAGTTCCCGCCGTCTCAATTTATGCTCCGGATTATCCAAAATCTCTCCCAATTGATATAGGACTCCGGCATAAATTTCCTGGCCGTCATGGTAATCCTCCCGTCTTTTCTCTACCTTCTGGAGATATTGCGCGTAGCGTTTCTTATCGGACGGCGAACGCTTCGGCTTTCGGTCTAACAATCCTTCGGGACGTTGTTCCCCGTCACGCTCCAGCACCTTTCCCCGCATAATCGAAATTTCCTTCGGTGCCTTGATGGAAATGCGAAACTGCGGCCCCGATTCCTTAAACACCTGCACCACCACGTCTTCCCCGATGGTAACATACTCCCCTGACTTCATCTGTAACGAAAGCATAATAGAAACCTCCCTATTTCTTTTATTCAAGATTTACAATCATCCGGCAAACACGTGATTTCAAAAACCCTCATCTCGCGATGGTCATCCACCGTTCCTACCATATTTTTCATTTGCCACCGACCCATAAATGCGTCTACAATGTAATCCATAAGGCATCCTCTGTAAGAACACCACGCCGCCATGTTTTTCACAGAATGCGCAATTCTGCGAAAATCTTCAAAAATCCCTTGATTACGCGGGCTTTCAAGCCACCTGACCACAAATCTGACCATAAAATTCTGAAAGCGTTTCCAATTGTTTTCTTTTTGAATCCATGGTAGGGTGAACGTAGCGATTCATGGTGATTTTTACATCAGAATGACCCAGAATTTCACAGAGCGATTTCACATCCATCCCGCTTTCAATGCAACTTGTGGCAAATGTGTGGCGTATCATATGAAAATTTCTACTCTCGATTTCCGCCAGGGAAAGTATTTTTTTGAATCGGTATTGCAGCGTTCTTGGCTCCATTGGCTTGTCCCCGCCAAACACATACGGCTGATTTTCGTGCAATGCGGTGAGCAGCTCCCCGACTTTCGTCGAAATGGGAATCGTCCTTTTTGAACTTTCGCTTTTCGGCTCCATTTCCATCAGGATTGTCTTCGTGGCCTGATTTTTCACCGCGATTCTTTGCACCGTGCGCTCCACGGTCAGCGTCATTTCTTTCAAGTTAAAATCCGTCCAACGTAGTGCACACAATTCACCAAGCCGCAAACCCGTATATAAACATAAAACAAGGGCGGTTCCATATTTGTCCGGCGCATTATAAATAGAAGAAAACAATCGTAGACGTTCGGATTTACTAAACGTCTCCATTGTTTTCTTCTTTACTTTCATAACCGGCCTTTTCAAAATTGAAATTCGAAGTCCATATGTTTCATTGGCATGACGAATGATTTGATTCATGACGCAACAGACACTCCTCTGCAGGCTTTCCGAAACCTCATCTGAAAATAAGTGGTCAAAAATCTTGGATTGAAATTCTTCCTTGTCAATCTCCGATAAATGGCAAGAATCAAAAATCGCAGAAAGGTGCGTTCTATAAACCGTCTCATATTTCACATATGTCGAGTACTTACATTTTTCTCTTTTTTCCTCCAGCCACGCTTTTGCAACTTCAGAAAATAAAACGGTTGCATGGGCATTTCCTACATCTTCCGCTTTTGCCCGGCTATCAGGATAAAGATTTTTCTGTGGGGTCAATTTTGCTGCAGTAAGCTTTTCTTTTGCTTCGGCATATGTACTTCCATAGACAGAGCGATACAAATACCGTCCTTTCTTCTCACTATACGTTTTATAACGACCTTCCCATCGCCCATCCACGCGTTTTCTTATGTTCTCTCCATGTCGTGCCATGTTATTTCTTCCTTTCGTTCCTATATCAGAGATTCCCTCCTCCGAAGATTTTGACCACAAAAATGACCACATTTACCACTTTCCGCGTATTTTTCGCCATATGTTTCCACGAAACACCGGCTATTTGACCATATGATTTTGATAAAAACTTTTGAAAAGATATTAACTTCTGAAAAAAGATGCCGATATAATACGTGAAGATAAGAATTACAGTTCATCTTGTTTCGCAGAATTGCGCATTCTGCGAATTTTTTTATGTGCATTTGTTCCGTAATATAATACGCTTATTTTTTGTATTTGGAGTATAAAACATAGAAAGACATAGGACGGAAGCGAAAAACATGTGTCGATGTCTATACGAATACGATGAAGAAACATTTAAGAACAAAGAGTTTTGCTTGCGAAACTCTCGCGCCGCGAGCGCGGTCGCTTGTGAAGTACAAGCGTTTCCGCGCCCGCGGCACTTCCTTACCCCCTCTCCCGCACGATATATACCGGCCGGTTTTTATTTTCCATGCAATCCTTTGACAGATAAATCCCCACGATATACAAGAAAATCATCTGCACGCCGGACAAAATCAAGATGGCCGTAAGCAGCACGTCGAACTGTGAAAGTGCACCCGGGACAAATATTTGCTGAACCAGATTGACGAGTAAAAATAACACTCCCCCGAACAACAGCATCGCCCCCACAATGCCCGCCAGCTTCAGCGGCGCGGTGGAAAAGGCCAGAATCCCTTCCATGGCATAGGACAGAAGGCTTCTCAAATTCCACTTGCTGCTGCCATTTTCCCGCTCCACGTTCTCAAACGGAATCCATTTCGTATGAAATCCCACGAAGGAGAAAATGCCTTTCATATAACGGTTGTATTCTCGCACAGAAAGTATCGCGTCCACCATGGTGCGGTTCATCATACGGAAATCCCCATATCCATCCCCCATGTCCATGTGTGTCAGACTTTTTCCGATTTTATAAAAGAGCCGGGAGCAAAAGCTGCGAATCACGCCGTCCCCCTCCCTGCCGCAACGTTTTCCGCCGCAGCAGTCATACCCCTCCTTGCTGACCGCCTTGTACATCTGTGGCAAAAGCTTCGGCGGATGCTGCAAGTCCGCATCCATAATCACGCAATAATTCCCTGCCGCCTCCGACAATCCCGCGTACATGGCCGCCTCCTTGCCAAAATTTCTGGAGAAGGAAAGATATCGGCAGTGCGCGTCCTTTTCGCAAAGCTCCCGCAACATTTCAATCGTTTTGTCACTGCTCCCATCGTCCACGAAAAGCAGTTCATAATCTATATCCTGCATCTGCCCCAGCACGTTCGCCGTCTCCTCATAAAAATGAAAAATGGATTCCTCCTCATTGTAACAAGGTACAATCACGCTGATTTTATCTGCCATCCTCTCTTGTCCCTCTTTTTTCAGATTTTCCATGATTATTCTCCTCTGATGCTTTGCTGCCGCTACGTTCTCTCACGGACTTCACAGCGTAGTGCGAAGTCCTAACCCGAATAGTCGCTTCATGCTTTTATACATAAGAATAACGGCAACCCATACCAACCAACAGCCCGCGCTCATGGCGGCTCCCATCTTAAATCCCGGTGCCCGGAACATGATTTCCACCTCGTGCTTTCCCGCTGCAAGCGGCACGCCCACAAAAGCCGTGTTTACCATTTCCGGCGTCACTTCCTGCCCGTCAACCAATACCTGGTATCCTTTTCGGAACGGATAGGACGTCACAAAATATCCATCCTCCGGCATGTCAATCGTTTTTTGACAAACCTTCGCCTCGCTCTGCGGAAGCCACAATGCCCTTGCCAGAGAAAACCGCTCCGACCGCGCCGCTTCACTCTCCGGCATAATTATGTTTTCGTTTTTCAAAACATCACGCTCCAGGCTAAAGACTTCCAAATCCTCAATCTTATAATTCCCATCTGACAGTTTTATTTTCAAATGCTCCGCCCCGGCCCCTAAATCAATCACATAGACAAACTCCTCATTTCCATTCGGATACGGCGCACTTTTAGCGGACAACTTGTTGCTCATTTGATTTACATAAATCACGACTTCCTTGCCGCCCTTCCGCTCCACGCGGAACTTTAATACCAGGATTTGATTGGACCACGAGCTTGAAAAGTTTAGCTCTATATTCTCCTGCGAATTTTCATGGGAAAGCAAACGCTGCAAATCTTCCTCCACAAAAATCTCCTCCGGGTTCAGCCGTGTCACCATTCCGGACACGCTCTTTGCCGTCCCCACATTTTCCGACTCCACCACCGTGTACCGTGACAACGCCGCCAGCGTTTCGGGAAAGGAAAGTCGGTCAAATTCTTCCCTGTCCATCCATTCCGTACTCCCATAGCAGATTGGCCGCACGTCCTCATTTTCCGCCAACACGTAATCTCCGTAAGTTTCCCGAACCTGCCAGCCGTCAGGAAACTTGTCTGCTTTGCAGACAAGATAGCGAACTCCCATAAAATAATTGAACACTGGATTTTGTCCTGCCACCAACGCCACCCGGTTATTGTACGAAATCGCATTTCCCATCGTGTCATAATAAAACTTTGCATACGTTTTATTTGATATGGACGAATAAATCGAAGTCCTCTGCACGTCCCCGCCGCACAGCACGTTGGAATTCATATAATTATTCACCATGTATTCCATCCTATAGTCCGAATCTTCTGCGAATGCCGCGACTTGTGCCCGGGGAACGCGTTCCTGCCGCCTGTCCTCCACCGACAAATAATCTTCCCTTCCATAAATTCCCAGCTTATCGAACACGTCCTGCAAAACGTCGCTCCGCAAATTTACCAACAGACTCACCCAAATCGGGAACAGCAAAATCAGCCAAAACTTATAGGCGGATCCCGCCTCTCTCCCACAATCATCGCCCGGCACACATTCCGGCTCTTTTTGCCTCATCCACCAAATCATCCAGGCGGCGATGATTCCGGCCTCCGTCAAAATCACGAACCGCCATTCGGACTCCAACGCCGGAATCAGACAGACAAGCAAGCTCAATGCCAACATGCACTTTTTCATCCGAACGCCTTGCTCCCACAATTCCTGCAGTGTTTCTATGCCAACCAGGACAAGCAGCGGTACGAACGGAATCAGTATTTTTCCCCTCGCATACAGAAATCCGTTCAGCACCAGGGACACCGCCGGTATCGCCATCACCGCCAACAAGCCGGCGGACAAGGCTCTTCGCTTTTTATTTCCCAGTGATACCACCAGACAAAACAAGGTCAAAAGCGACATGCCGCAACCATAAGGGGAGTACAACAAGCCCGTCATCTGAAAATCCACCGGCGCGATTGCCTCTTTGGCAAAACTCCCCGCGTCCTTCGACGTGGACAAGATATCGAGCCCCGTGGGAAGCAAAAGAATCATGCCCATGCCCACGGCCAATAACATTGCCGCCGCCAGCAAAAAGATCCGCCGAAGCGCCGCCTTCCCGCCTTCCCGGGTAAAAACGCGCCAGATTCCATAAATGCCTATCACGCAGATACCGGTCGGCGAATAATAAAAGCTATGCACGATCATGAGAAATACGGAAATACACAGCATTCCGATTTTTTTCTTTTGCAGCAGCCGGTCACACCCCATCAATGCCAATATCAAAAACGGCATATAATTGACAAACATAATTTGATGATGCGCCTGGTAAAAGCATGTGGAGCTTAAAAGAAGCACCGCCCCCATGACCGCCGTCCACTCATGCTTTCCCAGACTTTTCAGCCACTTGTAGCAAAGCATGCCGCTTGCCATGACACCCGCCATTGCATAAACCGAGATGATATATTTCATCGGAATTTGCGGAACCAGGCACGCAAGCAGGACGTCCGGCCGAAGCACCCCATAATAGGCAAAATCATATATGCTGCTTCCGCCTCCAAGCCCGATCCATTGCGGTAAAACCGAATGGGCGGACAACATGGTCTGGCGCAGGCTTTCCGCAATGGCCACATGCTGGCTGAGCCAGTCCCCGTCTGAACCGAACAAATTCCCCGCCCCCATGGGCAGAAGCATCAGCACCAGCGCAAACATTCCCAAAACCAGATACGGAAGCCCCCGCAGCCGTCTCAACCTATCCCACATTTTCCTTCCTCTCCCTCCGCGCGTCCGTTCTTTTCCCGAAACACGATGCATTTACTAAAAATATAATTCAGTACCGTGACAAGGACATTGACGAATATTTTCATCCACATCTGCGGAAAACGCATCACGTCCACAAGTACTACCATCAAAAATACGTCCAACGCACCGGAAAAGACCCTTGCCCCGAAAAATGCACCCGCCTCCTTTAAAATGGCCCGCGCGCCATGGTTTGTACTGCGAAATACAAAGGTACGGTTCGCCACATAGGCAAACGTGACGGAAAAAATCCACGCGACACCCGTTGATGCCGCCGTCGGCAGCCAAAGCTTCGTGCAGAGCCAATACGTGGCCAGATTGACCACCGTGGTCATTCCCCCGCAGACAAGGTACCAGAACACTTCCCGCTCCTTCTCATACAGTTCCCCAATTTTCTTTCCTATCTTTTTCTCCCAAAACTTATTCTCTTTCATTGTCTCTTACTCCTTATTTTATATCTTTCTCATATCTTTCTCTTTTCTTTCTGATTTATTAGTAGTTTACTTTTCTCTTCTTAAAAGACCTCTGAGGAAAACTTAATATTTTTCTTAAATTTTTTTGAATTTCCTGTGTCCGAAACAAAGAGTTTCGCCCGCGAAACTCTCGCGCCGGAGCGCGGCTGCGTTAGCAGCCATTTTCCTTAGGCGCGAAGTGCACATCCCCCGGAGGGTTTTGTGTCATAGGGAACGAAGTTTCCTATGACACAAAAATGCCCTGGCCACGCCAACCAGCGTACCAGGACACCTTTCTTCCCGCACTTGCGCAATGTCAAGCCATAACTATTTTTCCACTGATTTTACCGGTGCTTTCGCCTCTTCCACGGGCAATTCCCTTGGAAACACCAGTCTTGCCTTGAACTGGTCATAATCGATAAAAATATCAAACTCGCCGCCAAGCGCCGCGGCATACGTGCTGACAATCGCCAGCCCCAGACCGTTGCCCTCCGTGCTCCGCGCCTTGTCCGCCCTCGCAAACCGCTCCACGATATCTTCCTTTTTAAAATCCATCTGATATCCGGCCGTATTGGTAATCTCCAGGCATATTTTCTGCTTTTCCGCCGCCGTTTGGCTTTGCCCGGCCGTGATTTCTTCTCCCGCCTGGGAAATCAGGCATGTCTTCACAAACACGCGCGTTCCCTTGGCCGAATACTTCAAGGCATTCTCCACCAAATTCTGACAAATCCGATACATGTAGCCATTGTCCGTCACCATGCCGGTATCCCCTTCGTCCAGCAAGGTTACGAATTCCAGCCCGGAATCCTTCATTTTATCCGCCATGTCCGCAAAAATCTGTTCAATCAAGCGGTTCATGGTAATACGCTCCCGCCTAAGTTCCACGTTTCCGCTGCTGACCTTGGCCAGCGAAAACAAACTCTCAATCATTTCCTTGAGCCGCCCCGCCCGGTTGGAAATCACTTCCAGATAATCCCTCGCCGTGTCACTGATTTCTTCCTTCTTTAAAAGCTCCAGATACCCCACCATGGAGGTCAAAGGCGTTTTCAAGTCATGGGAAACATTGGTAATCAAATCCATCCTCAACTGGTCGCTTCTGGACACCTTGAGCAAACTTTCCCGCTCAATCTGCAAAGCCTTCTCCAGATTTTCCGCCATCTTTTGATTGATAATCTGGTTTCGCACGTCCATGAATTCCTGCAGGCGTTCGAAAAAGAACCTGCATATGACGATCTCGGCGATAAAGCATTGCAAAATAACCGTAAAATAAGACAAATAATTCAAGGAATAATTGCTATAATAGAAATAGAACCGATTATACCACCTAATATTGAGCAACCACGTCACCACTACCAAAAGGACGGCGAATACGGCCAACATGAATCTTTGCCTTACCCTCCACTGGCGTTTCCAATCCTCATAAAACGTTTCATCCTCCGGCTTCCAATCCCGATACCGCCGCCGTATCCACATATCCACCAAAACGGCAACCGTCGGGGCGAGCAAGAGATTTGCGATCGTGCCCAGAAACCACGTCGAACTTGTCGGAAAACTGTCCCTGAATAAAAATCCATACAACGCCATCGCCAGCACGCCAAAGACGATGACGATTGGCAGCCTCCTCCTTTGCAACGTCCCCAGTAACCTTTTTCCCAGATTCTTACCTGTAGTCTTCCCTTTTTCCTCATTATTCCCTTTAGAACTTTTCCATCTTATAGCCAATTCCCCACACCACCTTTACATATCTTGGATTTTTCGTGTCAATTTCAATCTTTTCCCGAATATGGCGAATATGCACCATGACCGTATTTTCCACCGTGTAATCCGCCTCCTCGTTCCATACGTGCTCGTAAATCTGCTCCGCCGAAAACACCCGCCCGGGATTTTGCATGAAAAGCAGCAAAATTGAGTATTCCTTGGCCGTCAGCCTTACCTCCTGCCCGTCGACGATGGCAATCTTCTGCGCCATGTCAAGCACCAGGCTGCCATTTACCAAACGATCCGCGTTCGCCTGCGGCATCTGCCCGCCCCAAGTATGGTAGCGGCGAAGCTGGGCTTTCACCCGGGCAATCAGCTCTGCCGAATTGTACGGCTTGCTGATATAATCATCGGCTCCCAGCGTCAGACCGGACACCTTGTCACTCTCCTCCGTCTTGGCCGAAAGAATGATGACCGGAATGCGGTGACGCTCACGCAGCTTCATCAACGCGGAAAGCCCGTTTAGCCGTGGCATCATCACGTCAAGTAAAATCAAGTCCACCTGATGCTTTTCCACCACCTCGAGTGCCTCCATCCCATCATACGCCTTCAATACCTGGTATCCTTCATACTTTAACAACTCACTGATTGAAAATACAATTTCCCGGTTATCATCCACCACCAAAATCGTCTCTTGCTCCATTTCCTATCTCCTCCTGACATCGTTACAGTTCAGCTAGGTCTGAACTGTAACCTGACACCTCATACTTTATCGCGCGGCCTTTAAAAAAGCATTGACCTAACTCTTAAAAAATTCTTAAAAACGCATGACACTATAATAGCAAATCCAAAGAAAGTTGTACATTCATAATCTTCCGATTTATCCCGCCTCATTTTCATTAAATTTGTTTATTTAATATAATTGCAGAGTATAGGCGCGGTATGGTATAATATGAACACTTGGCGAGGTATTATCGAGCCTAGTGAGAATATATACCTGGCCACTTGGCGAGGTCTTCCACGAGCTTAGTGGACATGGTATAATTATTCCATCTCATTGATATACGGAGGAAACATCATGGAAGGGACAGACACTTCAAAGCAAAAAAATTTACACGGCATCCGAATTCGCACGATTAACTATGCCATGATCGTGGCGGCGTGCATCATTTACATATCGCTTTTATATATCACGGTTCAGGTTTCTTTGAAATGCTCCGACACGCTTTCGGCGACCGACATGCACATCGCCTGCGAAGAGGACGCGAGGCTCGTGTCGGAAGCTTCGGACTATCTCACGGAGCAAGTGCGCCTTTACGCGGTGAACGGAGACGTACAGTACATGGATGCCTATTTTGAAGAATTAAACGTGACGAAACGACGCGAAACGGCATTGGCACAGTTAAAGGAGCGCGGCGCAGGTGCCGAGGCGACCAATTATCTCAGCATGGCTCTCGAAAGCTCGGACACATTGGCTCAGGAGGAGATTTATGCCATGCGGCTCGTATCTGAGGCATACGGATATGAAATCGAAACCCTGCCGGCAGAGGTGCAAGACGTCATCTTGAAGGAGGAAGACCGTTCCCTGAATCCGGACGAGATGTCGACAAAGGGGCGCGCCATGGTTTTCGAT
The DNA here is from genome assembly GCA_949915905.1 of uncultured Lachnospiraceae bacterium. Taxonomy (GTDB): domain Bacteria; phylum Bacillota; class Clostridia; order Lachnospirales; family Lachnospiraceae; genus Schaedlerella. Next base: position 14,052 of record CATLEQ010000006.1, read on the forward strand.
ACTTCCTACCAAAACCTAAAATCACAAATTATGGAAAACATTTCCTATTTTACCGATGAAGTGATAAAAGGAACGCAGCAAAAGCAGGCGGAAAGTGCCGATGAGTTGGAACGCGCCGTCAGCATCCAGCGAATTTGTATCAGCTTCCTATTCATCCTTAACATTGTTACATTTATTATGATTATCCGTCTCATCGTAAAGCCTCTGCAGATTTACATTAAATGTATCAAAGAAGGGAAGACACTGGAAATTTCCGGTTCCTATGAATTTCGTTATCTCGCGTTGACCTACAACGATATCTACGAATTAAATGCGGCAAATGAAGAAATGTTGCTTTACCGCGCGGAGCACGACCCGCTTACCGGCGTGATTAACCGGGGCGGTTTTGATAAATTGCGCAAACTGTTAAAAGCCAAGCCAGAGCCGATGGCCTTCATGCTGTTTGACGTGGACAAGTTTAAAAATGTCAACGACACCTATGGACATGAGGTCGGCGACCAGGTGCTGAAAAAAGTAGCCGCCATCGCGGAAGAGCATTTCCGTTCCAATGACTTTGTGGCCAGAATCGGAGGGGATGAGTTTGCCGTCATCATGACCGCCAGCACCCCGGAATCGAAATCCATCATCCGGCAGAAAATCGAGACGATGAACACGGATTTGATGAACCCGTCCGACGGCCTTCCACCCGTATCCTTAAGCGTGGGCGTGGCATTTTCGGAGCTTGGTTTCGGCGACGAGCTTTACTCGCGGGCCGACAAGGCTCTTTACCGCGTAAAAGAAAACGGACGGTGCGGCCACGCATTTTATGACGAATTATAATTGCCGTTACTATTGCGGCCAAATGCCGTTACTGTCAAGGCCTACGGCGTGAACCACAACAAATCCCATGGCTTGAAAGGAGCAAACGTGTTAGAAATTTTTGACGACGAATTACTCACCCCCGAGGAACAAAAAGAGCTTGCCGCGTACATGAACGAAAAACTTGCACGGATTGAAGATTTGCTCTACCATATGAAGCGGCTTGCATTACTGGCCGCGAGGGAACAGACACCAGATGAAGAGCGCGCAAGGCTTCAGCAGGAAATCGAAACACTGGAAAAAGAAATCAATACCCTTGCAGACGAACTTCCCGGGCTGCTCCTGCCGCCCGGCAAAGCGCACAGCCCCGTGAATAGTAACCGCCCGGCAACATAGGTGAATCGTAACCACTTGCCGTGTTTTTACTATTCACAGCCGCTTCGCCACACATGCGCACATGCCGTGCTTTTTAATAGCATTTTGTTAAATATACTTGACATTTTGCCACCCTCATATTATAATGGCATTATCAAACGAAACGGGAGAGGGTAAAAGCATGTTAAATTTTGAATATATGTTAGGTTTTCTATTCGGTGTGCTCTGCGCTTTGATTCTTATCGCGCTTATTATCAAGCTTAGCCGCAAGGGTCATCCGGGAAAATGTATAGTTGACGAGCGGCAGCGATTGGTACGGGGAACCGGTTTTAAATATGCATTTTTCACATTGATGATATACGATGTGATTTTGGCATTTTTGATGGAATTTTGTCTCGCGCCTTTTATCACCGCCCCTGCCGCGGCTTTGCTCGGCATCTGTCTTTCCATCGCGGTTTTTGCCGTTTACTGCATTTGGAATGACGGTTATTACACCCTTAACGAAAACCCGAAGGTCATCACGACATCCTTCCTGCTCATTGCCTTGCTGAACCTGATTAACTTCGGCCGATATGTGCATGAGGGCGAGGTCGTCGTGAACCATGTGATTGAAGTCCCCATCGTCACCCTTGCAGCGGCACTGCTTCTATTACTTGTAGCCTTTACCACGATACTCAAATCTGTAAGGCGCAAGGGGGAAGACGAGGAATAGGAGTAAAAAACATGAAAAACTTGAGACTCAAAGCGGCAAGGGCTGCCATGGATTTTTCCCAACAGCAGCTTGCCGACAAGGTCGGCGTTTCCAGACAGACTATCAGTGCCATTGAAAAAGGGGATTATAATCCCACCATCCACCTCTGCCTGGACATTTGCCACTGTCTGGGCAAGACATTGGACGAACTATTCTGGGAGGAACCCTAGGGTTCCTCCGTTTTGACTTGCATCTCCCGCATTACGGTTCAGCCTTGGCTGAACCGTAATTCTCCCGTCGATAGATGAATGCCGAGAAGGCGGCGGTGACAAATTCCGTAAAGCAAAACGCACACCATACCCCGTTCGCCCCGGCAAATTTACTGAATATGTAAGCCGCCGGGATGATTACCGCCACATATCTCAACAGCGAAATGAGCAAGGACTGATACCCCATTCCCAGCCCTTCCAGAGCACCGGAACAAGTGATGGACACGGCCGATATGACAAATCCCAGACTGATGATGTGCAAGGCCGTCACACCGATGGTTATCGTTTCCTCACTATTCGTGAACAACCCAATCAAACGCTCCGGCATCACCCACGACAACACCATTCCCAAAAACATGATTCCCATGTTCATCGTCAATGCCGTATAATAAATTTTCTTCACGCGCCCATGCTCCCCCGCCCCGAAATTGTACCCCATCAGCGGCCTTATGCCCTGAATGATTCCATTTGCCGTCAGATAAATAAACGTCTGCAATTTGTAATACACACCGAGTACCAGAATGTATTTTTCTGAGAAATTTACCAGCAGCCCGTTCAATACCGAAATCAACAAGGACGGCAAAGCTAAATTGAGCGTCGCCGAAACACCCACGGAATACAACTTTTTTACAATTGTAAAATCAAAGCGCAGATATCTTCGACTAATTTTAACCGGAATGCGGTCAAACATATAAAACGCGAGATATACGGCCAAAGTGATACATTGCCCGATTCCCGTGGCGTAGGCCGCTCCCGCAATGCCCATCTCAGGGAAAATGCCAATCCCGAAAATCATCAGCGGATCCAAAATAATGTTGGCAATGCAGCCGCACATCATGCTGAACATGGAAACCTTCATCCTGCCCACGGACTGAAAAAGCTTCTCAAAAGCCAACCCTAGATTGATAATCGGCGAAAATAAAAACGCCCGATTGGAATAAGCCAACGCCAAATTGATAATTTCCTCATCCCTGGAAAAATTTTTCAAAAACAACGGCATGCCAGCCATGCAAAGAGCCATGAGTACCACGCCATGCACCAAACTAAGCAACGTGCCTTGCGTGGCCGCCCCGTCCGCCCGCTCTTGTTTTCCCGCCCCCAGATAAAAGGCAATGCTCGCATTCATGCCGATACCAAAGCCGATGGCAATGGCATTAATCAGATTCTGAATGGGAAAGACCAACGCCAGCGCGGTCATGGCATTTTCACTCACTCTTGCGACAAAATAACTGTCGATGATGTTGTAGAGCGAGTTCACCGCCATGGAAATTACCATTGGAAGCGACATGGACAACACCAACGGCAATATTTTCTTTTCTTTCATAAATGTTTGTTCCATAATTTTTTTCACCCCTTCTGATTTGTTATAACAGAGCAAAGTTTCCTATAACGATCGAGCAGGGACAGGCTGCGTAAGCAGCATATACCTTTTTTTCCCGTGTGCACAAAAAAGCCACACAATTACTCAACGTAACTGTGTGGCGAAAAGAAGATTGCTCTTGAAAAATCCACTCCTAAAAAGGTTTTATGAATGATTTTATACCATATTTTTTATAAAAGGTCAACCCCGACTTCCATTTCCACTCTATTTTTCCGTAAACGCCCACAGATTGTCAATCTGGTGTTCCAATGTCTGGTAATCCCACAACTGCGCGCTTCGCTCCCTGCTATTTGAATCATTTACCTTGATTTTCCCATCCTCGACTCCGACCAGAACGATAAAATGCCCTGTCGTCGTGAAATCCCCGGGACGCATGCTGCAAATAATCGGACTGCCCGCTTCCAACGTGTCATATACGATGCTTTCGGACAAGGACAATTCCTCCGCCTCAATGCCAAATTCCTCACATCCTTCCGAAATCAGGCTCCACTTGCTTCCCGCCCCCGGCACGTAATATCCGTTTTCATCCGCATAGCGGGCGACCACGTAAGGCGTGACGGTGCTTTCCCCGGTAAGCCCCGCAACCACCATGGACAAAGCCGTCGGCCCGCAGCCGCATACGGCAAGAATACCGTCCCCATACTGTCCGTAACCCCATCGCTCGTCCCATTGCAGCAAGAGCGGTATCGTCCCCTTTTCGACATCTCCCACCGTGTCTGCATAAACCTGCCCCTTCTTTGTCGGATAATCCGAAACAAAATCAATCATCTCGTTGTTACGCGAAAGCATGTCTAATAAATCCTGCGGATATTCATCCGGATGCTCCAGGATTTCCCTCATGCGCGCGTCATCCGCCCCGTCCCCCAGAAGATTCATGCTAAAGACCGGGACGCTCTGATTGACAAATGCGTCATACAGCGTCACTCCCGTCTTTACAACCAACAGAAACGCAACAAGCACAAGACTTGTCATCATCAGTTTGGGCATTCTCCTTATCCGTCTTTTTCGTTGTCTTCTGCCGCGTATACACATTCGTCGTTCTCTTTCTCTCGCATCTATCATTTGATGTCACCCCTTTTTGTCATTTACTCACGGCCACTTTACGAATTACGCCCCTCTTGCGTCGCGCATATTCTGCGCTCCCTTTATCAAGTATAAGAACAAAAACGCTGAAATCCATAAAAGGCTTCTTTAATAATGTCTGAAAAATTATTGCGAAATTCTTTAGCCAATATCTCTTATAATTAGCAAAAATTCACATTTTAAACATAAAATAATAGATCCGTTTTTTATCCCTCTTGACAATTTCCCCGCCAACATGCAAAATAAAACCAGAGCGTGTAAGGAGGCAGGCCTTGCTAACGCAATGCCATCGTTACAGAGAGGAGGATTACTGACGTGGGACTATTTTTAAATAGCAGAATTCCTTTTGATTCCTATAAAGCAACCGCATCGGAGAAATATTTTGTAGATAAATCAGCACTCATCGCGGAACTCATTCCGGCTCTTGGAACAAGCCAGCGCTTTTTCTGCATCACCAGACCTCGCCGTTTTGGAAAAAGCGTCATGGCAAATATGGTTGGAGCATTTTTTGGAAAATCAACTAATGCCAGCGAATTATTTGACAATTTAAAAATCGCGGCGCCAGATATTACGCAAAAATTGATAAAGACCACCCATAAAGATTACCACGAATACTTGAATCAATATGACATTATCTATATTGATTTTAGCGAAGTACCGGAAGCTTGTACTTCCTATGGCACTTACATTTTCCGAATTTTACAAGGATTAAAGCGAGATTTATCAGAAACTTTTTCAGAGCATAATATAAATACAAACGATTCTGTATGGGACATTTTAACCCGCCTTTATCAACAGACAAGTCAGCGCTTCCTCTTTATTCTGGACGAATGGGATGCCGTGTTTCATATGGATTTTATTACTGATGATGACAGAAAATCTTATCTTTTATTTCTAAAATCGCTTTTAAAAGATAAAATTTATGCAGAACTGGTCTACATGACCGGAATTTTGCCTATTGCAAAATATTCTGACGGTTCCGAATTGAATATGTTTGTCGAATACAACATGGCCACCTCCGAACGTTTCAGTGAATATTTTGGATTTTCCGATTCCGAGGTTGACAAGCTTTATGATATTTTCCAACGCACTACCGAGAATCCAAAAATTACACGCGACGATTTACGGCTTTGGTATGATGGATATCACACTGTAGGCGGTGAGCAGATTTATAACCCACGCTCGATAGTATGCGCCTTGACAGATAATCAACTGAGAAATTATTGGACCAGTTCCGGGACATACGATTCCATTTTCGGCTACATTAAAAATAATGTAGCTGATATTCAAGATGATCTGGCGTTGCTATTTTCCGGTGAGTCCATTTCTGCGGATATCCTGGAATATGCCGCTACATCCATGCATCTTACCACAAAGGATGAAATTTATTCTTCCATGGTCGTTTATGGCTTGCTTACCTACAAAGATGGGTTTGTATCCATCCCCAACCGTGAGTTGGCCGACAGCTTTGCCGCCATGATGAAAAGGGAAAAATCCTTGGGATATATTTACAACCTTGCAAATGAATCCAAGAAAATGCTACATGCCACCCTTACTGGCAACACACAAGTAATGGCTGAAATTTTAACTTTTGCGCACAATACGGAATCCCCCATTTTCTCCTACAACAGTGAAATAGAACTTGCGGCTATCGTTAATTTGGTCTATCTGGCCGCTCGGGATAATTATCGTGTCGAACGCGAGGATAAAGCCGGAGAAGGATATGTGGACTTCATTTTCTATCCCGTTATAAAAACCGCAGATGCCCTCATTCTTGAACTAAAGGTAGACTGTACGCCTGAAGAAGCCATTCAGCAAATTAAAGACAAAAAATATTTTTTTCGCTTCAAGGGAAAATTAGGGGAAGAGCCAAAATATACCGGAAAGATTTTGGCCGTTGGAATCGCCTACGACAAAAAAACAAAAGTACACTCTTGCAAAGTGGAAGAGTTGAAAAACATATCTCCCGCCTCTTGACATCTCAAAATTTCTGTGTTATAGTGACACAAGTTAATATGGTAAACCGTTGAAGCGGAGATAACGGTAATTATGCTTCTACAGAGAGCCCGAGGTGCTGAGAATCGGGTGAAAAACAGATTATCAAATGGACCGCCGAGGGTGCAGTCAAATGCGTGATACACGCAGAGTATTCTGCAACGTGGAGGCATACGTTAGTTGCCGGGGATATGTTGGTATCCTGCAGAGCGTACGGTTTGGCGACAAACTGTAAATCAAGGTGGTATCGCGGATAGATTACTTTTATTCGTCCTTGACAGAAATATTTTCTGTCAAGGACTTTTTTATGTCTAAAAAACAGACACTAAGTGCTCTTTTGGTAGGGAAGTTGTGCTCCCACTAAGCTCGACACTACCTCGCTAAGTGGTCCACAACTACATTCGCACGTAAGTGTCTAAAAAACAGACACTAAGTGCTCATAGTAAGGAGGGGTTCATCATGAATTTTTTACCAGGTTTAGAGGATGTCAAGCGCATCGCTTCTTCCGGCGAATATCATTTCCTGCCGGTCAGCTGTGAAATGTTATCGGACATCTGCACGCCCATGGAGGCGCTCAAGATTTTAAAAAACGTATCGACCCACTGTTACATGCTAGAATCGGTCGGTAAACAAGAAAAATGGGGACGCTACACCTTTCTCGGGTTTGACCCCAAACTGGAAATCACCTGCATCGACGGGGAACTGAAAGCCGGCGACATTACTTTTAAGACGGATAACCCTTCCGTCTTCCTTCGCCAGATTCTCAAGGAACACAAAAGTCCGCGTTTTGACTACCTTCCCACCTTTACCGGCGGGTTGGTCGGATATTTTTCCTATGACTACCTCGGCTACAGCGAGCCGACCGTCAAAACCAAGGTGCAGGACAGCGAGGCTTTTGAGGGGAGCCTTTTAAATACCTACCGTATTTTAAGGACAATGAATCCGTCCCCCTACATGTTTTATTTTTCAGGAACCGACGTGGAGGTCGCCGGTGCCTCGCCCGAAACACTCGTCAAGCTGGAAAACGGCATTTTGCACACGTTTCCCCTGACGGGCACGAGGCCGAGGGGCAAAACCGACGAGGAGGACTTGGCTTTGGAACGTGGACTGCTATCCGACGAAAAAGAACTGGCCGAACACAACATGCTGGTGGATTTGGGGCGGAATGACCTTGGAAAAATCAGCAAATTCGGCACGGTAGCCGTTGAAAAACTGCATTCCATCGAACGCTATTCCCATGTGATGCATATCGGTTCCACCGTGCGGGGAGAAATTCGGGACGAATTTGACGCATTGGACGCGGTCAGCGCGGTTCTTCCGGCCGGAACGCTCTCCGGCGCGCCGAAAATCCGCGCCTGCCAGCTCATCGGCGAATTAGAAAACAACAAGCGGGGCATTTACGGCGGGGCAATCGGGTACATTGATTTTACCGGAAACATGGACACCTGCATTGCCATTCGCATCGCCTACAAGAAAAACGGCCGGGTATTTATACGGAGCGGCGCGGGCATCGTGGCCGACTCGGTTCCTGAGAAAGAATTCGAGGAATGTATCAACAAGGCCAAGGCGGTTGTCAATGCCTTGAAGCTTGCAGAGAAGGCGGATTTATGATTTTACTGATTGACAATTACGACAGTTTTTCCTACAACCTATATCAGCTTGTCGGCGAACTGTCGCCCGACATCAAGGTCATTCGAAATGACGAGATGACAATTGAGGAAATCCGTACGCTAAAACCCAAACGCATCATTCTCTCACCAGGGCCCGGCCGGAGAATGCGGGAGTCATCATCGAAGCCGCAAAAACACTGGGACGGGAAATCCCCCTCCTCGGCGTGTGCCTCGGCCATCAGGCAATCTGCGCGGCATTCGGGGCAAATGTCACTTATGCCAGACGATTGATGCATGGCAAGCAGTCCGAGGTTCGCTTTGACAAGACATGTCCTTTATTCTCGGATTGCCCTAAGACGGCTCTCGTCGCCCGCTACCATTCTCTTGCGGCGGACGCGGACAGCATTCCTGCAGACTTAAAAGTCACCGCAATCACCACGGACGGCGAGGTCATGGCGGTTCAACATGAGACTTACCCGATTTTCGGCGTACAGTTCCACCCCGAATCCATCATGACACCGGACGGAAAACAGATGTTGAAAAATTTCATTACATTAAAAGAAAGGACATAATCGCCATGATTAAAGAAGCAATTGAAAAAATCGTAAACAAAATGGACTTAACTTATGACGAGGCCTACAGCGTAATGAATGAAATCATGAGCGGCGAGACCACGGCCACCCAGAATGCGGCCTTTCTGGCGGCTCTTTCCACCAAGAGCACAAAGGCAGAGACCATCGTGGAAATTGCCGGTTGTGCCGCCGCCATGCGCGACCACGCCACAAAGGTTGAAACTGACATGGATTTGTTTGAAATCGTCGGCACCGGCGGTGACGGCGCGCACAGCTTCAACATTTCCACCACCTCCGCATTGGTTGCCGCCGCCGGCGGAATGAAGGTCGCCAAACACGGAAACCGTGCCGCTTCCTCGAAGTGCGGGACGGCCGACTGCCTGGAAGCCCTGGGCGTAAACATTGAGCAAGCCCCCGAACAATGCATAAAGCTTTTGCAGGAAGCGGGCATTTGTTTCTTCTTTGCCCAGAAATACCACACCTCGATGAAATACGTGGGAGCCGTTCGCCGGGAACTTGGTTTCCGTACCGTGTTTAATATTCTCGGCCCCCTGACCAATCCCGGAAGTCCGAAACGCCAACTGCTCGGCGTTTACGACGAGTATCTGGTGGAGCCATTGGCGCAAGTCTTGATGAACCTCGGCGTACAACGCGGCATGGTCGTTTACGGGCAAGACAAGTTGGACGAAATCTCCATGAGCGCGCCGACCAAGGTTTGCGAATTCAAGGACGGATGGTATAAGACCTACACGATCGCGCCGGAGGATTTCGGCCTGGAACGTTGTGAAAAATCCGACCTCGTGGGCGGAACCCCGGAGGAAAATGCCAAAATCACACTGGCCATTTTAAATGGCGACAAGGGGCCGAAGAGAGATGCCATCCTGATGAATGCCGGAGCCGCGCTTTACATTGGAGAAAAGGTCGAAACCCTAAAAGACGGAATCGCCCTCGCGGCGGAATTGATTGATTCCGGCAAGGCACTCGACGTACTCCATAAATTTATCGAGGTGAGCAACCACGCATAAAGGAGGTTGATAAAAATGACAATCTTGGACCAACTCGCGGATTACGCAAGAGTGCGTGTCGCCAACGCTAAAAAGGAACTGCCGCCCGAGGCAATAAAGGAGCAGGCGGCGGCACTCCCCAAGGGGGATTTTGCTTTTGAAAATGCGTTAAAAAAGCAAGGCCTTTCCTTCATCTGCGAATGCAAAAAAGCCTCGCCCTCAAAAGGACTGATTGCCCCGGAGTTCCCGCATTTGCAGATTGCCCGGGAATACGAGGCCGCCGGAGCCGACTGCCTTTCCGTGCTGACCGAACCGAAATGGTTTCTCGGAAACGACAGCTATTTAAAGGAAATCACCGGCACGGTCTCCATCCCCTGCCTGCGCAAGGATTTTACCGTGGACGACTATATGATTTGCGAGGCAAAGCTACTGGGTGCTTCGGCGGTATTATTAATTTGTTCTATCTTGGATGAGAGGCAAATCGCGGATTCGATTCACCTTTGCGACACACTGGGGCTTTCCGCCTTGGTGGAGGCACATGACGAAGCCGAGGTGAAAATGGCACTGAGTGCCGGCGCGCGCATCATCGGGGTCAACAACCGCAACCTCAAGGATTTTACGGTAGACACGGAAAACAGCCGCCGTCTGCGGGCTTTGATTCCGCCCGAAGTGCTATTCGTCTCCGAAAGCGGCGTGCAAAACGCCGAAGACGTGCGGGCTTTGGAAACACTTGGCGCGGATGCCGTCCTCATCGGAGAAACATTGATGCGGGCGGCCGACAAAAAACAAAAGCTCGCCGAACTGAGAGGTATAATCCATACTCAGACTCAAAACGCGACCGGCTCCCCGGCACAAAGCACGCCCCGCTCCCCTGAGGGTGCGTCATGACGAAAATCAAACTTTGCGGCCTGACGCGCCCCTGCGACATCGCGGCCGCCAATGAACTGATGCCGGAATATATCGGCTTCGTCTTTGCTCCCAAGAGCCGGCGATATGTATCACCCGAAAAGGCGGCCGGGCTAAAACGGCAATTATTGCCGAACATTTCCGCCGTGGGCGTGTTCGTAAAGGAATCGCCCGAGACGATTGCCGCACTGCTAAATCAGGGAATTATCGACATCGCCCAGCTCCACGGCGGCGAAGACGAGGCGTATATCAAACGGCTGCGCACCCTGATTGCCGAACGCCGCCCCGGGCAAATACATCCTGACTTTGACATGAACCGCCCCGGGCAGGCACGCCCCAACCTTGGCGCGAACCGCCCCGGTTCCACCCTCATCCAGGCATTTCGCATCCGCGAGGAACAAGACCTTATCTCCGCCAAACACAGTCTGGCCGACTATGTCCTGCTGGATTCCGGCGAGGGCGGCACCGGAACCGCATTTGACTGGGAGCTGATTCGCCAGATGAAGCATTTTGACAGACCATATTTCCTCGCGGGCGGCCTAACCCCCGACAACGTGGGAAACGCCGTCGCTTCGCTTACGCCTTACGCCGTCGACGTAAGCTCGGGAATCGAGACGGACGGGAAAAAGGACACGCAGAAAATGAAAGCCTTCACTCACGCCGTGCGAAACGCGAATGAATCAAAAACATCTCGCATTTAACCGGTCGCAAACATTCACCATGAATGGTAACTATTTAGCAGATTAGAAAGGAAGAAAAATATGACAAACTCAAAAGGACGTTTTGGCATTCACGGCGGACAATATGTCCCCGAAACGCTGATGAACGCAATCATAGAATTAGAAGCGGCATATGAGCATTTTAAAGATGACCCCGAATTTAATCGCGAGCTGACCGAATTATTTAACGAATATGCCGGTCGGCCGTCCAGGCTCTACTATGCGAAAAAAATGACGGAAGACCTCGGCGGGGCAAAGATTTACCTCAAACGGGAGGATTTAAACCACACCGGCTCACACAAGATAAACAACGTGCTGGGTCAGGCCTTATTGGCCAAAAAAATGGGCAAGACCCGCCTGATTGCCGAGACGGGAGCCGGTCAGCACGGAGTTGCCACCGCCACCGCGGCCGCGCTGCTTAACATGGAATGCGTGGTATTCATGGGAGAGGAAGACACGATCCGCCAGGCCTTGAACGTTTACCGCATGCGCCTTTTAGGAGCGGAGGTCATTCCGGTCAAAACCGGAACCGCCACCTTGAAAGACGCGGTTTCCGAGGCGATGCGGGAATGGAGCAGCCGGATTGACGACACGCACTACTGCCTTGGTTCCGTGATGGGTCCCCACCCGTTTCCGGTAATCGTGCGGGATTTTCAAGCGGTGATTTCCCGGGAAATCAAACAACAGCTTCAGGAAAAGGAAGGCAAGCTTCCCGACGCGGTCATCGCCTGCGTGGGTGGCGGCTCCAATTCCATGGGCAGCTTTTACCACTTCATCGAGAATAGGGACGTGGCACTTATCGGCTGCGAGGCTGCCGGCCGGGGCATTGACACCTTCGAGACCGCCGCCACCGTGAACACCGGCAGGGTCGGCATTTTCCACGGAATGAAGTCCTATTTCTGCCAGGACGAATACGGGCAAATCGCGCCGGTTTATTCCATCTCGGCAGGACTTGACTACCCCGGGGTCGGGCCGGAGCACGCCTACCTTCACGACATCGGCCGCGCACGGTATGTTCCGATTACGGACGACGAGGCGGTCAACGCCTTCGAATATTTGTCCAGGATGGAGGGCATCATTCCGGCCATCGAGTCGGCACACGCCGTCGCCCACGCGATGGAACTCGCACCAACCATGAGAAAAGACCAGATTATCGTGATTACCATATCCGGCCGGGGCGACAAGGACTGCGCCGCCATCGCCAGATACAGAGGGGAGGATATCCATGAGTAATATAAAATCAGCTTTTGAAAACGGAAAGGCATTTATTCCTTTTATCACCTGCGGCGACCCGGACCTTAAGACGACCGCCGCCGTGGTTCGCGCGGCCGTACAAAACGGCGCGGATTTGATTGAACTGGGAATCCCCTTTTCCGACCCTACCGCGGAAGGGCCGGTCATCCAGGGGGCAAACCTGCGCGCCCTGACCGGCGGCGTGACCACCGACAAAATCTTCGACCTGGTGCGGGGGCTTCGCAAGGACGTGAAAATCCCGATGGTATTTATGACCTATGCCAACGTGGTATTTTCCTATGGCGCAGAGCGATTTATCTCCACCTGCAAGGAAATCGGCATCGACGGCTTGATTTTGCCCGACCTGCCATTTGAGGAAAAAGAGGAATTCCTGCCCCTCTGCCGCAAATATGAGGTGGACTTGATTTCCCTCATCGCCCCCACGTCAGAAAACCGTATCGCCATGATTGCCCGGGAGGCGGACGGATTTTTATACATCGTATCCAGCCTCGGGGTGACGGGAACCCGCAGCGAAATCAAGACCGACCTCGCCTCCATCGTGGCCATGGTTCGGCAAAGCACGGATGTTCCCTGCGCCATCGGATTTGGCATCTCCACACCCGGGCAGGCAAAGAAAATGGCCGATCTGTCCGACGGCGCGATTGTCGGCTCCGCCATCATCAAGCTGTTGGAAAAATACGGGAAAGACGCGCCGAAATACGTCGGCGAATATGTAAAAGCGATGAAGGACGCGATACGGTAAACAGTATTTATAAAATAAAGGAATGACCGGGACGGGCAATACGCCCGCCCGGTCATTTCTTCGGCTCTTCCACCGTCAGTACAAGCTGCAAGACATTTTCCGCCTTGTCCGGGATAAAGATGTTTACCGACTCTGCCGGAAACGGTATCGACAGACATTTCATCTCCTCGTCATAGGAAAATTCCGTATACTCTGCCCCGCTTATGCCAAAAATTTCTATCCGCGCCGCGTCCACGCCCGAATCATCCTCCTGCAAGTACAAATATACACGGCCGTCCACCATCTCATTCGAGAGCACCGTCGGCGCTTTCCGATCCACGTTATCCACCGGCACCTTCCGCTCTATATATTGCCTATTTTTCAAAATCACCGTAACCGTCATCTCCCCGTTCAACGTCGGGATTACCGAGTACCTGTTTTCCCCGACCTCGTAAACCGGGACGTTCTTGCCGTCCACCTCCGCCACCACGCTGGAAATCGGTAAAAACGTGTCCACGTCCACCTGATAAGTGGGGTGCCCCTTTTGCTCCTCCTCCCCCTCTTGCAAGGCAAATGACGGGGCGACAAACAAAAAAGGCAGCAAGCAGAAAAGAACCATCATCGCCACAATGATTACCCTCTGCAGCGAAAAACGCTCCGTCCGATAATTCGAATACGCCTCCAACACCGTGAGCGGCACCGTGCAAGGCTCCATACGGCATGTCTCGAACACGTTTTCCAATATCTGGTTTGCAACCTCCGCTTCCAGCTTTGGTTCTTCCTTTTTCACTCCATAAAAAACAGCTTTCAGTCTTTCAAATCCCACGATCCGCTCACTCCTATCGTCTGAAACCATTCTTTTTCGCCTCGCCGCCTTGTTCAAACATCCCCGCCAGGCGTTTTCTTCCTTTTTTCAAATACCATCTGACGGAACCACGGTCAAGCTCCATCAAATTGGCAATCTCTCCCATCTTCATGTGCCGGAAATAGCGCAAAAGAAGCACCTGCGATTCCGTAAACGGAAGCTTCATCACCTGGCCGATCGTATATTCCCTTCCATCAAGCCGCAGCATTCCCGTCCTTGCCATGTTTTCACCTTGCCGCGCCTCCCCCTGCATCCGAAAGCAAATACGGAAGCTGATTTGTTTCAGCCACGACAAGAACAAATCCGGATCCTTGAGCTGAGCCATGTTTCTCAAAGCCGTGACGTAAATTTTCTGCAACGCGTCCCGCGCCAAATATTCATCCTCCAAATACCACAACGCGAAAGCATACTGTTTTTGGTACGTCGCCGCGTAAAGCTCCGCGAATGCCTCCCCTTCTCCCGCCTGCGCGCTGACGACAAGGCGCGAAATATATTGGTAATCCAAACTCTTGGCCACATTTTCACCCTCTTTCGGCCCAAGCTTCTTAGGAACTGCCGCCAAGGTCATGCAAGCATGACTTTGGCTCGTTGCTCGCGGGAATAAATCCTCGCGTTCCTTATTTCCGATAAATCCGTTGATTCGACAAGGCGATCAGGTCGGTAATGGTCTTCGCCCCGTCTCCCTCCCGAAACGCGATTCCATATTTATACGTGATTGTGAAATCCTTCGACACCACGTTATACGCGTCCACGCCCTCCTCCACCTTGCGGAGAAATGCCAAAATTTTCTGGCGGTCGCCGCTCTCAAACAACGCCATAAATTTATTACCACCATTACGCCCCACAAAACACAAGTCCTGGGAGGCGTTCTGGAGAATGTTCGAAAAATCACAAATTAATTCATTGCCCTGAACATGTCCGTACAGCTGATTGATTTCCCGGATATTGGTCAAATCGAGCATCACGCAGCCCATGTCCTCGGGAAGCGGCTTGTCGAGATACTTTTCAATCAGCGTGTCACAGCTGAATCGATTGGAAATGCCCGAAAGCGGGTCGGAAAATACCACGTAGTCCAATTCCCGAAAATCTTTTTTATAGGATGAAATCATCGTAAAATCATAAAAAATGAATAAGAAAGAAATCACCAGAATCACCCATAACAGCCCGCACAAAATCATATATGACTTATCAGTGGCCACCAGATGGTATACCCGCTCATCCAAGAGCACGATTGCCAAACCTGCCGCGGTCAAAACCAAAAGAACCGCCAACTGAATCGTTTTAACCAGATTATTTTTTTTCATCCAAATATCTCCTCCAAAACCAACCCGAAAGCCCCTCTTTTATTGAAGTTTCCCTCGCGATATGGTATACTTACGTCATGAGGCGGCGAGGTACGAATGCCTTTTCACAAGCCTTTGTACCCGCATAAATCGAATCCAAACACTAGAAGGAACTATCCCCCATGCGTAAACAAACACGACAAAAATCCAGAACGTTTGACGGGAAAAAATACCGTCTTCTCCTCAATGCGAAGGAAATGGTTTTTTTCCTGATCCTTGCATTTTTACTCTTGCGCTTTATTATTGGTTTCTCCATCGTACACGGCAATTCCATGGAACCCACGCTGTATGACGGCGAAATTGTTTTTTACACCCGCGTCAACTTCGGCTACGCCCCCGGCGACATCGTGTCCGTGCGGATGCCCAACGGAGATTATTATGTAAAACGGGTGGTGGCCGCCGCCGGCGACGTCGTCGACCTCAAGGACGGCATCCTTTATGTCAACGGCCGGGCGGAAGCCCAAAATGATACCAACGAGGAAACCCTCGAACAAAAAGGTTCCGTCGTCTATCCTTGTACCCTCGGGGAAAATCAATACTTCGTCCTTGGCGACAATCGCGCCGAGTCCGTTGATTCCCGCGCGTTCGGAGCCGTCAGCGAATCACAGATTAAAGGAAAATTGTGGCTTCACTTCGGAGCGTTTTATATCCGCACGCTTTACTAAGGTGGAAAGCCCTGCCGGAGTTTCCTCCGCCAGGGCCGTTTTTATGCGCACGGGGCAGAAAGGTTATGCTGCTTTCGCAGCCTGCCCCGGCGCACGAGCAGGGAAGTTGCCTCCCCTGCTCGATTGTGCCGTAACTATGCATCTTCTGTTACGGATTTATCCGCATATATTTCCGATAATTGATCTTCCAGTTCCTTTTCTTCCTTCACTTGTTCATGACGTTTCACCACGAACCATATTATTACACCCGCCAAAATAATCAGCGCGGGAATGTCCCACCAGCAAAAACCCAGCATGGTATGCGTTAAAATGTGCGACATGTCAATCCCCCCTTTCATCCTTCTTGCGGAAGATTCTCTTTCTCTTTCATTTCATCTTCCCAATCTGATTCACGCTTTTTCTGATTCCTGCCATGAACCAATCCCACGACCACCATCGCGATGACGACAATCAGCATCGGCAAATCCCAGAAGTGCAAACCCATATTGTGAATTCCCACATATAAATCGTACAACATGTTTTACTCCTTTCTTGATGACCCCCTGCCAATCACCGAAGTGACTGGCAAGGTTCTAAATTGCGACTTATTTTCCACCTGCCGTCTGTTCTTTGCTTTCCTCCTGCGCGAGCTTCTCCTTTAATTCATGAATCCGCTCCTGATGTTTCTTTCTGCTCTTCGTGTAGAATGCCAACACGATTAATGCAATCAGCACGACCAGGAAGTGGAAGATACAGCAGGCGTGGTCAAGATCCGCATTTGCCAAAGGTGTCTCTTCGTCCTCGATTTCCGTCAGGTCATAGCCATTTTCCGTCGGTGTCACTTCCGCCTCAATCGGTGCCAATGGTACCGGAGTCGGCGCGACCGGTATGACTGCCGCCGGTACTACCGGAGCCGGAGCCGCCGGTGCTGCCGGTGCCGCTGGAGCCGCCGGTGCTGCCGGAACTGCCGGTGCCACCGGTATGGTCGGTACTACAATGACTCCAGGTATCAGCGTGTAAGTTACCGTAAATGTCAGGTCACTTGCCGGCATGCCGTCCTCGTTGCTGCTAATTGAGCCGTAATCCGGTGTAAATCCGTCAATTTCTGGCGAAGTCACCGTAAATGTCGTTCCGGCCGCCATGATTCCCACGTAATCCGGTGCCACCGAGTCGCCCGCCGCGTTCACATAACGAATCGTCAGCGTATAGTATGGATCCACGTCCTGCCTGTTCTCGCCCGGTGTTGTTCCCGGTACGATTGGTTCTTCTGGATTTTCCGGCTCTTCCGGCTCTTCCGGGTTCTGCGGAGTATCCGGGTTCGGAATCGGATCCACCGTCGCCGTCGCCACGTTCAGCACGCTTCCCACCTCGCAATCAGCCTGCGTCACTTCGTACCTCGCCGTAAATGTCTCGCTCGCTCCCGGTGCCAGTGTCGCCACCGTCCATTCATCGTTCGTCAACTCGTCAGTCACGACCACGTTTTCAAGCGTCAGGTTTCCGTCGTTCGTCACGGTGATGCTGTAGGTAATCTCCTCGCCCAGCACGTATGCCCTTCCGTTTGCCGGCGTGCCGGTCGTCGTCTTGGTAATGGTCGAATGTGCCACTGCCTCTTCCAGCTCCCCGTTCTCCGCGGTAACCGTCTCCTCGTCCCTTGCCTCAATCGGCTCTCCGTTCGGATCCGTTCCCTCTGCCGTCGCCACGTTGGTAATGCTGCCTCTGATGATGTCGGCTTCCGTCACAATGTACGTTACCGTGATTTCCTGAGACGCGTTCGGCTCCAAATCACCTGCCTGAATCTGATCCCCGGTCAGGTCATCCGTTACCTCAACGCCTTCCATCGTCACATTTCCATTATTTACCACGCGAATGGTATATTCAATTACATCTCCCACGCCATATGCATTTTCAGATGCGGCCGCCGTCTTCTCCACGAAAAGACTTGGCTACGGTGTCGAAATCGGCGCGTCTTCCTCGCCAGGATCAACCTCCGGCTCGATTGGCGGTAACGGTTCCTCCGGATTTGGATTCGGGTCTGGAATCGAATCTGCCGTCGCAATCGCCACGTTTGTCACGACTCCGTTCCTCGTCAAAATGTCTTCTTCCGTCACCACGTATGTCGCGGTAAATGTCTCGCTCGCTTCCGGTGCCAATGTTTCTACCGTCCACACGTCGCCCGTCAGCTCGTCGCTCACTACTACGTTTTTTGCCGTCAGGTTTCCGACATTGCTTACCGTGATTTCATAGGAAATCGTCTCACCCAACCCGTAAACCGCTCCGTTTTCCGGTTCATTGGTCACACGCTTCTCCACGTTCAGCCTATAGTCCGCGTCGTCGGTCGGTGTCTCTACCTCTCCCGGCACCACGTCGTCCGGATTCTCCGGGTCAATCGGCGGCGTATCTGGATCATCGGTCGTACCGCCGCTGACGGTCGCCACGTTCGCCACGCTTCCTGCAAGGATGTCATCCTCCGTCACCACGTAGCTTCCGTGCAATGTTATGCTACCCTTTGGTGTCGTATCATCGTTTGCCAATACCGCGTCCTTCGGTGCCAGCGTGAGGTTCTGCCAATTCTCGCCTTCTGCCATTTCAAATCCATCCAGCAAGTCAACTACGTCAAATCCTCTTACCGTCAGGTTGCCCTCGTTCGTCACCGTGATTTCATAATGAATCGTCTCGTTCAAAGCATAACCCGTGCCATTTGCCGGTGCGCTCGTCACGCGCTTTTCCACCACGAGCTTCGCATCCGCCGGGTCGGTTTCGTCTGTCTCGCTGCCCGGTACTACGTCGTCCGGATCCTCCGGGTCAATCGGCTTCTCTTCGTCCGGGTTCTCCGGATCCGGAATCTTGCCGCCCGTGACCGTGGCCGTATTCATGACCTGGCCGCGAATCACGTCCGCCTCCGTCACCGTGTACTGCGTACGCAGCACGTTTGACGTCTCACCCGGTTTCAGTTCATCCACCGTCCAGCTTGCATTTGTCAGCTCATCCTCCACCACGATATCCTTCATCGTTACGTTTCCGGTATTCTTCACCGTGATTTCGTAGGAAATGGTTTCGCCCAGTGCATAAGTCTGGCCATTTGCCGGCGTGCTTACGCTCTTCTTCTCAACCTCGACCTTGCCGTCCGGCTCGTCGATTTTTTCAACCACGTCCTCGTCGGTAAATGTTTTTTCAATATCGCTAAATGCCGCCGTCACCGTGTTGCTAAAGCTTCCGTTCAATATGTCGGCCTCTTTTACCGTGTAGGTGGCCGTCGTGGTAACCTTGGCTCCCGGCTCCACGTTTTCGAATTTGCTCTCGCCGGTAATCCTCACGCCGTTCTGCTCGGTGATCGTGATATCCTTCGCCACATCGTAAATGTTTGTCACTTCGATGTTAAATGTAATCACGTCGCCGATTCCGTAAGTGATGTCATCGTGAGTCTTCTTCACTACCTTCTCCGGGTCAATCGGATCCTCGCCCGTGCCATCCGTTACGGTCAAATCACCCACCGTTTCCTTAACCGTATAGTTGCTTTCCTTTGCAATGGTAATTCCTGCCGCACTTGCCTGCCCCCACTTAATCTCATAGGTGTTCTTGCTCGTTCCTACAAGGGTCTGGGTGCCGTTCACTTCAAAAGCCGCATCCTCGCCGGATACCCAGCCGGTAATCGTTCCCGGCTCTGTAAGTGCCGCGCCGTCATACGTCTTGCTTCCGCTTCCCGTCGTAACGGTCAGTTCCTTCGGGGTAACGGTTATCTTCTCCTCAGCCGTCGCATATCCATCATAGTTCGGATTCGATGCCCTTACGTAGATGACGTCAATAGAATCCTCCACGTTCGTCGCCATGATGTCCTGACGATTTTGGATCCAATTTTCATTGTCCAAGCTATACTCAATCGTAAACTGGTCTCTTCCGTTGCCCAGCGTGCTCGTCGCAACCGCCTCGCCCGCATAGTAGGCCGAACCCTTATAAGCCTCCACGACATCTTCGCCGGTCAGAGTAACGTCACCCTTCTCTACGACTTCGTCCATGGATGCCGGCTTAATCTTGAAGCTGCCCGTCTCAAACTTGACATCATAGTTCTCTGTGGTAACCGTCTGAGTATTTCCTTCCTTACGGATTACCAACGCATTTTCATCCGCAATCGCCGTTGTATAAGTCGGATTTGCCTCTGTGTTCGCATCCGTCTCCGTGCGGCTTGCGCTGACGCCGGTAATCTCCTCGCCTTCCGCCAGTTCTCCGCTCGTTATCTCGTAACCGCTGATGGTGTGCGGTTGCCCGTCATAAGTAATGTCTTCACTGCCGTTTGCCGTGATGGTCAACGGCCGCTTCGTAATCTGAACGGTTACGGCTATCGTTTCCGTGTCCGTATAGTTCGGGTTCGTCGCATATACATAAACCGTATACGTTCCGGCTTCCGTGAAGGACGGCTTTTCCGTGGACCATTCTTTCTCGTTACCCTCGTCCGTGCTATAATGCAGCGTCGAACCATCCTCCTTTGATGCCTTCACCTGAACCAGCTCATCGTGCGCTTTTCCGTCATACATGATCGTGTTGCCTGCGCCCGCCACATTAATAACGCTATTGTCCGATGCCGCCGTAATCGTGAACGTAGCTTTCGTTACTTTGACATTATAATTCGAATTAGCCGTATAAACAGCATCCAGTACATCCGAATGCGGCCCTACATTCTCTGCATCTTCTGCACCCTTATTCGTACGTACAAAAGTAATCTCGCCCAGGTCGTCTTTGCTTATTAACTGGCCGCTCTCTAACAGTTCACTTACTGTCGTTCCGGTAAATTCAGGATCATCTTGACCGTATACTTTACTTGCCGCCTTTACAATAATGCTGACTTCCCTCGGGTTGATGGTCAAAACCTGCGTTCCCGGCAAAGCACCCGTGAAGTTATCTCCGGTCACACGCACGTCGATAATCTTGCTTTCCGAAACGTCTGTCGCCGTAATTTCAGCCGGATTGATCGTCCATCCGCTTTCTCCCGGTTCGGTTTCACCCTCGCCACGGACACGGTACTCCACTTTCAACCTGCCTGCTGCCAGTTCTTCCTTCAACTTCTGCTCGCCCAGGGTTCCGCCCAATATCGCCGTTCCCGCTGCATGCGGCTGTCCGTCATAAGTTTTCTCTACGGGAGTCGGTGTCAAAGTAACCAGGTCACTCTCTCTGATATCCACAGGATTAATTACAAGATTTCCTTTCTCCGTCTCAATCTTATAGTTTCTCGTAGTATCTACCGTTTCACCGGCAACTTCCTTTGTCACCGTGATGCCCGTCTCGTTAATCGTCGTCGGATACGTACCAACATTCGTTCCTTCTCCACTGACTACGACACCCGCAAGCGTTTCACCTGCTACCGGTCTAGCCTCATCAGTATAATCCCATGTTGTTACGCTCTTCTTTGTACCGTCATACACAAACGTACCATCATCTGCCTTGAGCGTCAAAGTAATCGGTGTTATGGTAATCTTCTGCGTGCCCGTAACCTCGCCCTCATAATTCGGGCTGGTCACTCTGACGTTAATTTCTCTGGAGTCAGATACATTCGTCGCCGTGATTTCGGTAATATCCGTCGTCCAGCTATTCTCGTCATTGGCATCTTTCTGGTATTCGATTGTCAAAGTGCCATTGTCATTCGGGCGAGTGCTCGTAGCCGTCGCTACATTCGCCTGCTGCGCCTCACCGTTATATGTTCCGGTCTTATCGCTCGTCGTCAGCGTTACGAAAGTATTGATATCCTTGGCTCTTACAATCTCGAAATTACCCTTTTCATATCTCACGGTATAGTTGTTGGTGGAGTCCTCGCCTTCCTGGCCTTGCGCCACCGGTGCCTTGGTTACCTTGAACGTATCTTTGCCTGTAACCACCGTATCATACTTACCAACGTTTGTTTCCGTCCTGGCCGCTTCGATGCCCGTGATTGTCTCAGTGCCCGGAAGCTCACCTTTCTCTACCTTGACCGTATAACCCTCTACCGCTCTCGGTTGTCCGTCATACTCCGTTTGAACCGGGTCACCGCTCTTGGCCGTAATTACCAGTTCCGCCCGCTTAACAGTCATCGTCTGCGTGGTCGTCGCATATCCATCATAATTCGAATGTGATGCCCGCACGTAAACCGTTATCGGTTCGCCCGGCTCGGTCGCATTAATCCGGGTAATCAATTCCGGCGATTCCTTCCAGTCGGCTTCCGTACCATTCTCAGTCAGACTATACTCAATCTTGAATTCATCATCTTTTGACAAATTCGAAGTTGCCGCCGCCGTTCCTGCCGCAAGCGCCCTGCCATTGTAATACTGCTCTACATTATTTCCTTTCAGGGAGACGATATTTTTATCCTCCGCCGATGCCTTGGTAATCTCAAATTCGCCGTCTACAAAATGAATCACGTAGTTATTTTTTGTAGATTTTCCGTCCTCGTCCTTAATGTCATAACTAATTCTGCTACCCTCGGTTACCTTCGTTGGATATTTGCCGACGTTCGTTCCCTTGCCTTCCACCACAAGACCAGTTAACTCTTCGCCATTTACCAATTTCATATCACTTGTAATGCTATATCCATCACTCGCGACAGCATGCTCTTTTCCATCATAAACAATGGCTGACGTGTTGCCGCTATCGGGATAACTTGATGCAGTAATCGTCACTTCACGCTTATTAATGGTTATCGTTCCCTCTACTACTTCCGTATCCTCATAATTCGGATTGGCCGCGTACACATAAATCTTGTACTCACCTGCATCCTTGAATGTAGGCATCGTAGTAGACCACTTATTTGTATCCGACTTATCCGCATCTTTTTCCTTGCTAAAGTAGAGTGTTGAACTCTTCTTCGTTGCTGATGCACTAGCCAGACCATATGATTCACCATCATAGGTAACAACTGTATTTTCTACATTAATTGCATTTTCATTTGTTCTCTTGATGGTAAAGGTTCCTTTTTCTACTTCTTTAATCTCATAATTCGGGTTCAGGTTTTCGCATTCTGCATCTAACACACCTAAATACTCGCCAACATCTTCTACTCCGCTATTCGTACGAGAGTATTCAATTGTCCCAAGGTCATCACCATCTACAAGGCCGGATTCTTCATCATCCTTTACCTTGTCAACTGTACCGGTAAACTTAGGCTCTTTCTCCCCATAGTTCTTGGATTTATCATCCACCTTGATGACAACCGGCCGCTTTGTAATTTCCAGAGTCTGCTCACCTGACAACGTATCACTAAAGTTGTCACTGGTTACCCGCACTTCAATCGTAATTGGCCCATCATTCACATTGGTCGCGGTAATGGAAGCCCAATTCTCGGTCCAATCATTTTCTTCCTGCCCTTTCGCAACTTTTACGCGGTACTCAATCTTCAGGCCTTTCGCCAACGCTGCAAACTCTTCCGCTGTCAACGTGGAGTCTTCCGCGTTGCTTACCGTTGCCTGGCCTGCCGAATGCGGCTGTCCATCATACACCTCGCTTACATCAACCGTATTCAAGGCTGCCAGATTACTTGTTTCAAACGCGGCCTTGGCAATTGTAAACGAACCCGCCTTTGTCTCTACGATATAATTGTTTGTAGAGTCTTCCGGCTTGCCATTAACCGTCTTCGTTATCTTTGCCGTTCCATCAACGGTTGTATCGTATTGACCCGCATTCGTCTTCATAGAATCTACGGAAACTCCTGCAAGTTCCTCACCGGCTACAAGTCCGTCAACCGTATATCCAAGATATCCCGTTGACAAATCCGTCTTGACACCATGCTCTTTTCCATCATACGTAAACGGTTCTACAACTGAACCAGCCGTAATCGTCAATGGCTTTTTAGCGATTGTGAACGTATTTTCCTCAAACGTGATGTCATAGTTTGCGGTAGGTACGACACTGCCATCTGCCTTGGTTATTTGGAAACTGTCAGTCTTCTGAGCTGTTGCCTTATAACCGCTACCTGCATTCGTCTTCTTTCCAGTCACGGAAATTCCAGACAAATTTTCTCCGGCTACCATCTGGCCGTCAATATCATAATCCTCCGGGCCTTGCTCCTGGCCATTATAGATATAGGAGCCGTCCTTCGGCTTAACGGTCAGCGAAATCGGTTTGATTTTTACATAAGAGCCATAAACGCTAGAAATTACACTTCCATTTACTACCCTTACATAAACCGGATATTTTCCGTCATTATCAACGGTAACGTCCGCGTACTCTAAAGCATTTCCCGTCCAACCGTTTTTTCCATTTACAGAATATTGAACAACATCTCCCTCCTTCGCCTCAAACGTTACCTTCACGCCATGGGACTGGCCGTCATACGTTCCCTCATAAGGCGTTACACTGACCTCATCCTCGTCAAAGCTTCTCTTCCA
>CATLEQ010000007.1 GCA_949915905.1 uncultured Lachnospiraceae bacterium
TAGAGGAAAAACGCGCCATCATTGATGAGCGCGTTAGTATGCATGGGTTTCAGCGGGGCAATATTATAGGGATAGACGGCTACAGCATTTTTGACGGGAAGGATTATTCTGACCGCGAATATGTGCAGCAGGCCTTGCAGGGAAAAGTCTATGTGTCCGAGCCGTTGATCAGTAAGATTACCGGAGAACTATCTATCATGGTTGCCGCACCGATTTATTCTGGCGGGGAGCAGAATTCCCGGATTGTGGGAGTGGTTTATTTTGTACCGCAGGAGACATTTTTAAATGATATCGTGTCTTCTATCAAGGTGGGGCAGAGCAGCCGCGCGTATATGATTAATAAATCAGGGGATACGATTGCGGATGTCACTTTGGAGACGATTACGGTTCAAAATGTTGAGCGGGAGGCGCAGGGAGATGATTCCTTGCAGGAACTGGCGGCCTTTCACGCGGACATGCGGAAAGGGGAAAATGGATTTGGCAGTTTCCGGGATTCTGACGGGGATCGTTTTTTGGCGTATGCCCCGGTGGGAGGCACGGATGGATGGAGTGTTGCCGTTACGGCATTGAAGACGGACTATCTGTCGGATACCTATTTTGGCATCATTATTAACCTGGTGGTGATTGTGGTTTCCATTTTGGCATCCATCGTGGTGGCCATGAAGTTGTCCAGCAATATCAGCGTGCCCATGCAGAGATGTGCAAGGCGGATGAAGCAGTTGGTGGAGGGAGATTTGACATCACCGGCTCCAGAAGCCATAGGCGAGGATGAAACGGCGGATCTGACCCGTTCTACGGCGGAGATGATAGCGGGGCTGAATATGATTATCAATGATATCGGCTACCTGCTTACGGAGATGGCCAACCAGAACTTTGATATTCAATCGTCCCATCGCAATGCTTATGTAGGTGAGTTCCAGAATATTTTGACCTCCATGCGTACGTTAAAGCTGGAATTGAGTAACACCATGCGTCAGATTGATGCGTCCGCGGGTCAAGTGTCTTCCGCCAGCGGCCAGGTTTCAGTGGGTGCCCAGTCCTTGAGTCAGGGCTCCGTGGAGCAGGCAAGTTCCGTGGAGGAGTTGGCGGCCACCATCTCAGATATTTCCGAGAGTGCGAAAAAGACCGCTTCCGCTGCCAAAGAAGCAGGAAAGTTCGTGGAGGAAGCAGGGGCGCAGTTGGGTGTCAGCATGGAATATGTCAAGGAACTGAATCGGGCCATGGAGAAGATATCAGGTTCTTCGGAGGAGATAGCCAAGATTATTGGAACCATCGAAAGCATTGCGTTCCAGACGAACATTCTGGCGTTGAATGCAGCGGTGGAGGCTGCCCGGGCAGGAACCTCAGGAAAGGGATTTGCAGTCGTTGCGGACGAGGTGCGCGACCTTGCTTCTAAGTCGGATTCGGCTGCCAAGGCCACGAAGGAATTGATTGAGAGTTCGATTGCCGCCGTCACCGAAGGCGGGCAGGCGGTAAACAAGGTCACGGAAGCTTTGAGACTTACAAGTGTCAGTGCCGGCAATGTGACTTCGAAGATGGACGTGGTCGTGGAGGCCGTGGAAAACCAGACTACCGCGATTGCCCAGGTTACGGAAGGGATTGACCAGATTTCCAACGTGGTGCAGACGAATAGTGCGACCTCTCAACAGAGTGCGGCGGCCAGTCAGGAGCTGTCGGCCGAGGCCAACAGTTTGAAACGTTTGGTGGATCAGTTTGTTTTGGCAAATGATTAAGCCAGGGCGGGATGGAAATGGAATTTGTAAAATATTATGACATTGGCTTGAATTTGTTTTGCAGGCAGTTTCCAGAGCCAGAGAAAATCATAAATGATGCAAAAGCTGACGGCGTGTGCTGCATTTTGACCGGAACGGACATGAAAGAGAATTAGATTCGCTGCCTGGAAAAGCATATCGTGTTGGCAGAGAAACTGGACATGCCATTGTTTCTCCATGAGCGCAGCGCGGTCGATGATTTTGTAAAGCGGTTCAAAAACCATCCGGATATCTGCAAAAAATCCGTCGTGCACTGCTTTACGGGAAATAAGGATACGCTGGACAAATACCTTTCCATGGGCTTTTCAATCGGCATCACGGGATGGATTTGTGACGAACGCCGCGCGAAGAAACTGCGGGACGCGGTGCGCATTATTCCATTGGAGCGGATTCTGGTGGAGACGGAGTTGACAGAACACGCGAAGAAGAACACGAAAAGAATTTTCCGGATATAAAGGGGAACGATCATGGCATCGAAAGTGGAATTTGTAGAATTCGTCGTCGACCAGCTACATGAGGCGGGAACCGTCACATATAAGAAAATGTTTGGGGAATACGGCGTGTATTGTAACGGGAAGATTTTCGGAGTAATCTGTGACGACCAGCTTTTTGTCAAGATTACCGAGGCCGGACGGAAGACTTGTCCTGACTTGACGGAGGCACCGCCATACGAGGGAGCCAAAAATTATTTTCTCTTCGAGGACGTGGAGAATAAGGAAATGCTGACGAAATTCGTGGCGGCGACGTATCAGGAGCTTCCCGAGCCGAAGCCGAAAAAGAGGGCAAAAAAGGCTAAAGGCAAATAGAACTCCCGGCCAATCAACATGGTGGTTGGCCGGGAAAATATTATTAAACGGGATGACTTCAAATCTCAAAATTTTCGATTATACAAGAATGCTTTTTCGTTTTTTGCTTGTAATTTATTCCTACGAGAAGTAGGTTGCCTTGATAATCTTTTAGGGCATCTATATAGTGTCTGTTTTTAATCTGGGCAATTGCGCCGATTGCAGATTGATTCCATTTGAGTTCAATTATTACTGCGGGTTTATCCATGTGCAACTTCCGAGGAATAAAGCATATATCGGCGAATCCCTTGCCGGTTGGCATTTCCCGGATGATTGTGTAGTACTCTCTGGCAGAATAAAAGGCCAAATTAATGGTACAACTGAGAGAATTTTCGTCGTTATATTGGAGAATGGCGATTTCCTTATGTGCGCGGTCAATGCCTTTTGCCACCGCGTCACTATCCATTGCCCACAGTGATTCGAGGAGTTGTCTCGAGTGTTCTATGGAATGAATTACTTCATGCCAGTTTGTCGTGCTGATTGCATTTACATATTCTTGAGAAACTTCTTTATTTGGAATCGCCACGGTTCCTTGTGTACTATTGAATGTTAAGTATCCAAGGTGTACCAAAAGCGTTAAAATATCATCTTTCGTTGCAAAGGTAGTCATGTCATTCTCGAAGGTTCCTATGTTGATGTGGATTTCTTCTTTTGCCAGCATTTTGACAACGGCATCTTTTAATCCGTCCATGTCCATCTGGATGTAAATTTTAAGCGCCTCATATGTCTCGGTCTGATTCCAATATGTCCCATATTTGTGTCGAAGCATTGCTTCCACCACGGACTTGGGATTATATATGGAATGGCATATCTCGTTTTCTTCCGTATGGGTAATTAACTGATAGCCGTCATACCAGACTCTTGCTTCCTCGAAATTCATTTTATGCGTTGCGCAGAGTTCTTTCACTTCGTTTTCGGTAAATCCAAAATATTCAGCAAAATCACCGGAATCCGTCATGGAGTATTCGGTAAACATATTTAATGCAGAACCCCCCAGGGGGTATTCTCTTCTGCCCCTGGCAGAATTCACCTTATGCGAACCATATTTTTTGATTGGAAGAATACCGGCCATGTAAGCCAGTGCGACATAGTCCTTGTCTTTCAGCCATGCGCGCAAAAAATCAAGATACTTTTTCTGTGCCTCTTTGTCCTGCTGATATTCACGGAAAAGGCAATCCCATTCATCAATTAGAATGACAAAAGGTTGATTCGTATAGGAAAAAATATCCTGCATTACGAACGCTAACCGATTTCCATCTACATAATCGGGATACTTTCGCCTTAAATCGGCAATGATTCGTGCTTGGAGTATGCAAAGCATTTCCTCTATATTGTCGGTTGCGCTGAGAAATTCCTGCATATTGACTTTGATGACATCATATTGGTTCAAATGCGCTTGGTATGATTTTGCATGGCTGATTTTTAAATTTTCAAACAAATCGGAGGAAGAGATGTCATGGCCATAGTATGCGGCCAGCATATCCATCGCCATTGACTTCCCGAAACGTCTTGGGCGGCTGACACATAGGAATTTCTGCCTTGTATTTAGAACATTGTTTGTTTTTTCGATAAGCGCGGTCTTGTCTACATATATTGCAGAATTTAAGCTTTCGCAGAAACCTTTATTGCCCGGATTTAAATAAATGCCCATAATGTCTTTACCTCCTATTTTTCTCCGTCATGTTATGTCACTTATTATAACGGTAAGGAAGGAAAAAAGCAACATTTCAGAAGTGTTTTGGAAAAGGTTTGGAATAAATTGAGAAATAAATTAACGGAAACTTTGTGCAACAAATAAAAACTATTTCCTTAGGTATGGTATATGTGGTATACTTATGACGTTAATCAAAGAAAACTGTTAGATAAAAAGTAAATGGAGAGAGTGCAATGAGTGGAAAGATAAAAAGGCTGTTAAGTGTTCTGTTGGTGATGAGCATGATTTTAGTGGGATTTACAAGATGTAGTGGGGAAACAGATAATCATGTGATAGAGGAAAACAATCTGGGACAAGAGCTAGAAGAGGAAATTAAGGATGAGAATGCCAATGAACAAATCACTGAGAATGACACTGAGAATATTCCTGAAAATGATATAGAAGTAGGGAGAAATGTAGAAGATGCGGATGAGGTTTTGAGTGAAGTAAAAAATTCGGAAAATGAACTGACGGATATTCAGAAGAATTCGGTTAGCATGTTGAATTATTTGACGGTTCTTTCCCAAGAGATAAACTTGTCAAAAAATAGTAGAATATATTTGGAAGAAGCATATTCATCACTTATTAGCAATACGAATCCAAATTCCATTGATGGGAGAACGCTGGTAGAACTGAATTCATTGTTGGATACGCTGGAAAATTACCGTATGATTACCGTGAAGCGTGAACGACTAGAGTATATTTATGAGCAGAATCAGGCGAAAGCCTTGAAAGAAGCTTTGCCAAATCCAATTGGATTACTTGGAGCTGCTAAATCGGCGAATCTTATGCAATTGGTGTCGTCTGTGGCGTATATGGCGGTTGATTCATATAGTAGCTATACAGCATTTACATCGGAAAATGATTTGGAATATATAAAAAGCGGATGGACATTAGATGATGAAGAAGCGGAGCATCTGCACAACAGTAGAAAGGCAACTTTTAATTATTTGGTGGAGATGGTTAACCAGTATTCGTTGCCAGGAGAACTTGCTTTGAGTGAAGAAAGTGTTGAGGATTTTGTAGAGTGGAAGAATAAAAGTAATGTTGTTAGCAGAATACAGTTTTTCGAATCAAATGAAGCAACATATCGTGCTTTTGGAGAATATTGGCTCACACTTTCGCGGAATTATTATGAAAATAAGGATTATGAGAAATGTCTTGAAGCACTTAAGAAGTATGAGGATTTGGACATACATATTTTTAGAAGGGATTATGACTATGCCAGTGTCCTTCCAATGGCAATCGTAGCGGCAGGGGAGGTCTTGGATGAGGAGGACTATCTGGAACTTGCGGAAGAATATGCTATGAAGATAGTTGATAATTCAGCGCAGGGCGATTGGGCATTGCGTTATTTTGCATCGCAAACTTTTTTAGATATATATTCCAGAACAAAAGATAAAGAGTGCTTGAAAAGGGCATATGATATTGCATTGGACAATGTAAATATACTCGTAGATAGGCAAAAAGAATTGAATGAGGAGTATTTGGCGGATGTGCAAAAAGTAGATATTCCGAAAGAGGTATCAAAAGAAGAGAAAAAAGAATTTAAAGATTATAATAAAATGCTTGTAGAGGAACGAAAAACGGCATTACCGCCAGTTTATAAGCCGTTATTGCTGAATTGTGAGTTGTTATTTGGATTGGCAAATGAATTGGATATTGATGTTATGGAACAAGAAAAAATTGATAGGATCCTACATGAAAATGGGGAGCCGATTTTCTCGGTTGCGCCATTGGATGATTGGTATAAATATTCAAGTCATTCTCAAAGTGAAGAAAAAAGTATTGAATTTGATGGTAAGAAGCTTATTGTTCCAGCCGAATTAGTTACAGAGGATTCTAAAATCATTGTCAGGATAAGTGATTCGAATGGCGGTACGGTAATTGGGGACTGGAATGTGAAAGAAGTAAAACGCAAATCGGGAGAGGAAATTAGTACTTTCGAGGCAGTTTACGTAAGTGAACTTTCAAAAGAGTTTAAGTATGCAGATGGTATTGGAGTGACGATTGAAATTGTGCCCGAGAGCGATAGCTCGTTAGAACCTTTGATATATACCTTCAAGGCGAAAGCGGGAAAAAAATTTCTTGTTGTACCAGATTTGGAATTTGAGCAGGTGAAAAAATGAAAAAACGACTTTGGGCGGTTTTGTTATGTGTTTGTATTATAATGCAGTGTGGTGTTCGAGTTTGTGCTTATGATAGGAAGGAGCATGATGAGGTTTTAGAGAAGGTCTTGTTTGGAGATGAAAAATATAAGGAAAATCATAAGGAGAATAGGGATATCTATGAGGCTGTTAAAGCTATTGAGTGCGGGTCGTATCTTTGTCTGGATCAATATAATGGTAACGGAAAAGACAATTTAGAGTGTCTTAAAACTTATGGAGTGAATGGTCTCCCTAGCGATATAGGAGTGATAGATTTTAAAGGAAATCAACATCACCGGCAGTATACTCATAAAGGGTGGGATTATAAATACCCACTAGAGAAAGGAAAAGACAAAGATAAGGCAAATTGGTTGATTCGGAAAAAAATTCTCCAATCAACAGTTGAAAGAGTATTTGATTCTAAGAAAGGCATTGTTTCAAATTTGTTTGGAAAAGTAAAGTCGCTTTTTTCGAAAGAAGAATATTCAAAGCAATATGATAGTTTTTGTGCTTTGGTATATTATGTGCATGTGCTGGGGGATCAAATTGATGCCAATGAATATGAGGAAGGTTTTTTTGCTGTTCCATTTAGTAAAATGTCAGGAAAAGGGGATTGCTGTATCGTAGAGGAGTTGGAAAAGCATTTGGATATTCTTTTTGAGAGTCAGAAAGAAAGTACGGAATATATAAATTTTAAGAATGGCATGGAAGAAATTCGAATAAAAGCAGAACAATGTTATGCTCGAGCAGGAGGTTTGTATATTCCTGAAAATTTTGAAGCTTACCGTGAGTGTGAATGTGAATTTTTAAAGTTACTTGAGGATAATATACCTGAATTGCTCGAAAATGAAGAATTTTTTAAGAAAGTTTTTTATCAATGAAAAAGATGAATGCTAAAGAAAGATGAAAGGGTTATGAGTACGGTCAAGGATTTTACGAAGGGCAGCCCGGCCAGGGGCATCATGTTTTTTGCGTTGCCGCTTATGTTGGGGAATTTGTTTCAGCAATTATATACAATGGTGGACACCATCATTGTCGGACAAGGGGTCGGTGTGAACGCGCTGGCCTCTCTTGGCGCCGCAGATTGGTTTAACTGGATGGTACTGGGCTTCATGACGGGATTGACGCAAGGGTTCGGTATTCTTTTTTCACAGCTATACGGTGCAGGGGACATTGCGAGATTGAAGAAGGCGCTGGGGGACGCGTGCGTTATCGTTTTGGCGGCAATCATTTTGTTGACCATGATGGCGGAGCTTGCCATAACCCCCATATTGCATGTGTTAAACACGCCGGTGGACGTTTATGACGGCGCGGTATTGTATTTGCGGATTTTATTTGCCGGAATTCCCGTCAGTCTGCTTTATAATTTTGTGTCTGCCATGCTCCGGTCGCTGGGGGACGGAAAAACGCCGCTTTATGCCATGGTGTGCGCGTCTTGTGTAAATATCGGGCTGGACAGCTTGTTTGTATTGGGTTTGAAATGGGGGATTGCCGGGGCGGCGGGCGCGACGATTATTGCCCAGGCGGTGTCGCTTCTATATTGCGTGCGGGTGATTCGGAAGATTTCTATTTTGCATATACAAAAAGAGGACTTGCAACCGGATAAAAGGATGGTTTTGAAGTTGTTGGGACTCGGACTTCCGATTATGTTCCAGAATACGATTATCAGCGTGGGCGGCATGGTAGTCCAATACGTGATAAATGGGTTCGGAGTGCTGTTCGTGGCGGGATTTACGGCGACCAACAAATTGTATGGGATTCTGGAGGTGGCGGCGATTTCTTACGGATTTTCCGTAACGACGTACGTGGCGCAAAATTACGGCGCGGGCGATTATGGACGGATTCGAAAAGGGATTCGGTCGGGAGTCGGACTTGCAGTTGTCACGTCGTGCATCATTTCTGCCTTTATGGCGTTTTGCGGGCGGTTCATTTTATCATTATTTATCTCTGCGCCCGAGCCGGAGGCCGGAATGGTGTTGGGAATTGCGTGGCATTATTTGCAGATCATGAGTGCCTTTTTGTCGGTGTTGTATTTGCTATACGTATATCGCGCGGCATTACAAGGTCTGGGAAATACTTTGATTCCCATGATTTCTGGCGGCGTGGAGCTTGTCATGCGTGTCGGTGCGGTTATGATATTGCCTCATTTTATGGGCGAGGAAGGCTTGTTTTGGGCCGAGGTGCTGGCATGGGCAGGGGCGGCGGTGATACTGGGAATCGCGTATTATGTGGAAATGCGTAGAAAAGAGCAGGCACGCAGAGTAAAAGGGCGGGAATAGAGAAACTACTTTTGACTTCGTATCCGGTTATAGAATGAATCTATAACCGGATATTTTTTTTACATATTGGACGGTTTAATCCTAGTATGTTAGTATGAATACATAACAAGTGCTCATAATAGGAGGTATAAAAATGGCAGAGAATATTAATATTAAGGATTCTAAAAACTGGGGATTTGAGACGCGGCAATTACATATAGGGCAGGAGCAGGCGGATCCGGTGACGGATGCGAGGGCGGTTCCGATTTATGCGACGACATCTTATGTGTTCCATGATTCACGGCATGCCGCCGACCGTTTTGGATTGCGGGACGCGGGAAATATTTACGGCAGGCTTACGAATCCGACGCAGGACGTATTTGAGCAGCGTATTGCTTCGTTGGAGGGCGGCGTGGCGGCATTGGCGGTGGCATCCGGGGCGGCGGCCATCAGCTATACGTTCCAGGCGCTGGCGAAGGCGGGCGAGCATATCGTGGCATCCAAGACGATTTACGGCGGGACTTATAATTTGCTTGCGCATACGCTCCCGTTGACAAATAACATCAATACGACATTCGTGGATCCAGAGGTTGAGGGCTCTTTTGAGGCGGCGATTCAGGAAAATACGAAGGCGATTTTTGTGGAAACCCTGGGAAATCCGAACTCAAATCTGATGGATTTGGAAGTGTTGGCAGAGGTTGCACACAAGCATCAAATTCCACTGGTGGTTGATTCCACGTTTGCGACTCCTTATTTGATTCGTCCGATAGAATACGGCGCGGACATCGTGGTGCATTCCGCGACAAAATTCATCGGCGGGCACGGCACGGCCATCGGCGGCGTTATCATTGACAGCGGAAACTTTGAATGGAAGGCATCCGGTAAATATCCGTGGATTTCAGAGGCGAATCCGAGTTATCATGGGATTTCCTTTGCGGACGCGGTGGGAGCGGCGGCATTTGTAACATACATCCGTGCGATTTTACTGCGTGATACCGGTGCGACGCTTTCCCCGTTCCATGCGTTTATTTTCCTGCAAGGTCTGGAAACGCTGTCACTTCGCGTGGAACGCCATGTGAGCAATGCGTTGAAAATCGTGGATTATCTGGCAAACCATCCGCAGGTGGAGGCGGTGCATCATCCGTCTCTGGCAAGTGAGCCGAGCCATGAATTATATAAGAAATATTTGCTGAATGGCGGAGGTTCCATCTTTACCTTTGAGGTCAAGGGGGATGCCAGGACGGCGCAGACGTTTATTCCCGCGAGCAACGAGCCAAAGTCATGCTTGCATGACCTTGGCGACTGCCGCGAGGGTGCAATACCCCGTAGCTTGCTGCGGGGTATTGCACTGACAATTTGGCAATCTTTTCCTTGCTGGCAAACGTGGCGGACGTGAAGTCGCTGGCAATTCATCCGGCGACGACTACGCACAGCCAGTGTACGGAGGAAGAATTGCTCGACCAGGGAATCAAGCCGAACACGATTCGGTTGTCCATCGGTCTTGAAAAGGTGGAGGATTTGATTGCGGCACTGGATGCGGCATTTGAAGCAGTGAAATAAATTTGCGAGTGGGGCGTTCGATTCGGACGCCCCTAATTTGATTACTTTTCACGGGGGATCGCCTTGAAGTTTGCGAGACAGTACGCCAAAGATAGATAAAATCCAGCGAAAAATTTGTTGCCATTCTATTTCTCATGTGCTAATATAATCCCAAAGCATATTTTCTTTTATGATTCAATCTGAAGAGAATCCTTCGTCAAATCAGAACATCAGAAAATCCATGCTTGATACAATACCATTTAAACAAAAGCAGGAGATTTTGATGGGTCTCCTGCCATAATGAGAGGAGGAAGTGGTTTGACTGATTCACCAGATAAGATTCAGTGGCATCCGGCATTTTATGCGGCGGCCGGATTGGAGTTACGAGAGAATAGGGAAGAACTGGATTTGATACCAGAGTACAATTTGAGCAAAGAACCGATTCGTATTGATTTGCTAATCATAAAGGATGGTGGAAAGAGCATTAAGAATGAAATCGGTCACATTATGAAAACTTATAACGTGATAGAGTACAAGAGCCCGGAGGATGGATTGACGATTGATGATTTTTATAAGACGGTCGGTTATGCCTGCCTTTATAAAGGGTATGGAGCAAGTGTCAATCAGATACGGCTGAGTGAACTGACGATATCCTTGTTTCGGGAAGCTTATCCAAAAGAATTGTTTTTGGCACTGAAGCAGGAAGGGCATGAGATTGAAGAGGCGTATCCCGGGATTTATTATGTGACAAACAAGCTTCCGTTTCTGGCACAAGTGGTGGTGACGAGTCGGTTGAGAAAAGAAACACATAGTAGTTTGCGAATTTTGTCTAAGCACGCGGATAAAGCGGATGTTGAGAGATTTCTTGAAAAAACAAGAAAAATGACAAGCCCGCGGGAACAGAATGATATTGATTCAGTGCTGCAGGTAAGTGTAAATGCGAATTTTGAAGTGTACCAAGAACTAAGGAGGGAGAACGGTATGTGTGAGGCGTTGAGAAGATTGATGAAAGAGGATTTTGATGAGTTGGAATCAGCAGTATTATTGAAAAATATCAAAAACGTCATGGAATCCTTTCATGTTACTGCTGAGCAGGCCATGGAAGCGTTGAAAATTCCTTCAAATGAGAGAGCGACATACTTGTCAAAATTATAAGGATGGGAATATGATACAGAAAAAACTATTAATCACGGGGTTTGACCCGTTTGGCGGCGAGTCGATAAATCCTTCATGGGAGGCGGTAAAAGGACTTCCTGAGCGGATTGTATGCAACGGGATGTCGGGGGCGATGATTGGGGCGGAGGAGTCAGATGACATGGGAATGTCAGGCAAAAATGCCCTGCCAAATGATGCAAACGTGGAGTATGTCCTTACAAAATTACGGATTCCGGTTATTTTCGGACAAGCTGCGGAAACGGTGTTGGATGCGGCGCGCATATTACAACCGGACGTGATTCTTTGTGTCGGACAAGCAGGAGGACGCGGCAAGGTGACTCCGGAAGTGATAGGGATTAACTTACGTGAGAGCATGAAGCCGGATAATGCGGGAGTCAGACCGGCGGGCGTACCTATCGTGGAAGACGGGCCGGCGGCTTATTTTTCTACCGTGCCGGTGCGGAAAATGGTCAGTGCGATAGAAAAGACGGGGATTCCAAGTGCACTTTCCTATTCTGCGGGAGTGTTTGTATGCAACGACGTATTATACAGCTTACTGCATCATTATCAGGGGACACAGACACGGGTCGGCTTTGTTCATGTGCCGTTCTTGCCGGAGCAGGCAAAGGCGGGGGAGCCGAGCATGTTGCTGGAAGACGTAGAGAAAGCGTTGGAAGCGGCGATTGCCGTGCTTGGGTGAGGGGCGTGCGGAACAAAGAGTTTCGCGTGCGAAACTCTCGCGCCGGAGCGCGGCTGTGCCAGCAGTCATTTTCCTTAGGCGCGAAGTGCGCATCCCTCGGAGGGTTTTGTGTTATAGGAAACGAAGTTTCCTATAACACAAGAAGAACCTGGACAAACGATTTGTCCAAGTCCTTTGCCATTTTGCTTATAGAGCAATACAAACATCCAAGTCCTCCATGGCTTTTGTCTGGAAGAGGATTCGCCACCGAACCTCTGAAACCAGAGCGAAATGCAGGGCGGAATAAGCCAGGTGACGGTTTTTAACCGGGCTTTTTCCGGTGAGGAAAATCGCCGTCGGACCGCCGGAAGAGGCGGGGATGCTGATGCCTTCGTCTTCGTTTTTCGGCCGGGGGGAATCGCTTTCTGATACGTCGCGAATGTAGAGCGTGTTGGGCTCGATTTCCGGCGAAATACGGTAGGAAAGCGTTCGGGCATATTCGGGATAGCACATGTCCTTTTCCCCGATGTTGTCAAAGCTTTGCCTGACTTGTTCGTATTCGTGCAGGGTGAGCGTGTATTCCGTTCCCGTGGCGGGATGCGTGGTTTTTATTTCCATGGGAAATATCTGCGAGTCGTCTGTCGTAAAATAGTCCGTGGTGACGGAAAGCTCGCGGGCGTGAAACGTAAGCGACATCTCTTGCGGTGTCAATATGGGCTCTTGTTTCCAGAGATAAACCAGCCGTTCAAAATACCAACAAAGCGTCCGGTCACATTCGTAAACCTCCATCAGCTGCTCCGCATCCGTATCATTTTTCAGGGGCTCATTTTCTCCGGCTTCCTTGGCCTCCGCCTGCAGAAATTCCACCGGATACCACAAGATGCTGCCAAACATGCGCTGGGAAAGCGGCTGGTCGTCAAGACACAGGTCTGCCGAAAAATTTTTGACAGCGGGGTTGTCGGCTTCCATTTGTTCATAATCCTCATGGGTATGCAAGGAAAGCCGCCGTTCGCGATCCCATTTTTGAAAAAAGGCAAGCATGTCCGATACCGGAAATGGAATGCACACGTCCAGGACAAGCGCGGATTCATTTACATACATGGCGGGGATGAAGAGCGTTTGCGTTTCCCAGGAAAACGTGCGGTTGACGGGGATTTTCGTCAGCTTGTCCCGAGCCTTTCCCTTGCCCCAGATATTACCGTTTCCATTATAATATACGTCCATTAAAAGTCCTCCTTATAAATATTATCCTCACGACAGATTTTATCTGCCGTGATTTGGTATGAAATTATAACAAGTATAGCACAGATTGAATATAAATCATAGATTACCATTTAGTCCCCAGCCAATCACTACGCTGATTGGCTGGGAGGATGCACATGAATCTGGCCAATGCATCACCCGTCTCGCCGAAGGCGACTCAAAATGCGGGTGATGCCCGTTACAATTCATACCCCGTGCTGGCGCGGGGTATGAATTGTAGTTGCCAACCGGAAAATATGTAGTTGTTAAGTTTGAAAATCCGTGGTAGACTACTTTATAGTGAAAGGGAGGAAGGAGCAAGAGAAGCGCGGCGGCCAAGGGGAGAATGGCAATGCTGCGACGGATGGGAAAAAGAGGATTCAAAGGATAGAGGGAATGTGAGGTAATTTATGAAACGACGGGATTTTGTCATAAGTTGTGTGATTGTCGGCATATTGGTGCTCTTGACGGGAGCCGGGGTATTGTCGCGGCCGGATTTGACCGTCTCGGACGCATTATATCAGGAGCGTGTGGCGACGGACGGGAAAATCGTCATTATCGGTATCGATGAAAAGGCGTTGGACGCTTATGGCCCGTACCAGCAGTGGAGCCGGGAGGGGATTGCCCGGACGCTTGAGCTCTTAAACGTGTCAGAAGAATGCCGCCCGGCGGTAATCGGGATTGATGTTTTGTTTAGCGGGGAGACTAAGGAAGAAACGGATGAGAGGCTTTGCGAGGCGGCGGGGAAGTATGACAATGTGATTGTCGCGAGCGCGGCGCAGTATGGGACGGAATTTGTGGAGATGGACGGAGGAAGTTATAAAGTGGACGACTTTTCCGTCATTGCCTATGACAAGCCATACCAAAAGCTTTGTGAGGCGGCGGAATGCGTTCATATCAACGCCATGTTGGACGGGGACGGGGTTCTTAGACACCATTTGCTGTCCATTCGCCTGCCGGATGGGGAAACAGTGGATTCGATGGCACTATCTGCGGCCAACCGGTACCGGGAGGCGCGGGGGGAAGCACCGGTTTCGATGCCGCCCACGGACGGCAGAGGATTCTGGTATCTGCCATATTGCGGAAAGCCGGGGGATTTTCCGGAAGTATCCATAGCCGACGTGTTGGAGGGAAATGTGTCGGCGGATTATTTTGACGGCAAAATCGTATTAATCGGGCCTTGGGCATCCGGGCTGCAGGACGCGTACATCACGGCGAGCGACCACGCCCGGCAAATGTACGGTGTGGAATATCAGGCCAATGCGGTGCAGGTGCTTTTGTGGGAGGATTACAAGCAAGAGGCGGGGGATGCGATACAGTTGATGATATTGGCGGTGCTTCTGCTGATTGCCGTCATCATTTTCCAGAGGCGGACGCTTCGCCTCTCGACGGTTCTTTGGATTATCCTCTGCGGGGGGTGGATTTTGCTTTGCCGGGGACTTTACGGTGCCGGATGGGTGCTTCATGTGCTGTGGGTTCCGGTTAATGTGACGATTTTGTATGCCGGTGGCATCGCGCTGCATTATGTGCGGGCGGCAAGGGAACGACAGGCGGTGACAAATACGTTCAAGCGTTATGTGGCACCGGAGATTGTCACGAAGCTTTTAAAGGAAGGGAAGGACGCGTTGCAGCTGGGCGGAAATCTGACAAAGATTGCCGTGTTGTTTGTGGACGTGCGAGGATTTACCCCCATGTCGGAAAAGCTTGCGCCGACCCGGGTGGTGGAAATTTTGAATAGCTACCTGGCGCTGATATCAGAATGCATTTTGAATAATGGCGGCACGTTGGACAAGTTCGTGGGCGACGCGGCCATGGCCTTTTGGGGGGCACCCTTGGAGGACGAGGATGCTGTCATGCACGCGGCTCGTGCG
The DNA here is from genome assembly GCA_949915905.1 of uncultured Lachnospiraceae bacterium. Lineage (GTDB taxonomy): Bacteria > Bacillota > Clostridia > Lachnospirales > Lachnospiraceae > Schaedlerella. Next base: position 15,202 of record CATLEQ010000007.1, read on the forward strand.
GCCATGGACATGGTGGAGGGATCCAAGGCGCTTTCGGATGAATTGCAAAGACAATATGGACAGACGGTGTCCTTTGGTATCGGGATTCATGTCGGCGAGGCCGTGGTGGGAAATATCGGCTCACCGAACCGCATGGATTATACGGCAATCGGGGACACGGTAAATACTGCGGCCAGGCTTGAGGCGAACGCGCCCGGCGGAACCATTTACATTTCCCGTGCGGTGGCGGACGCCCTTTCCGGGCGGATCCAGACCACATCCCTGGGCGGGACGGTCAGGCTGAAAGGAAAGACGGAAGGGTTCGAGGTACTGACGCTGGATGCGATACTCGCAGCAGATGAAATCGGCCGTGAGCATAAAAAATGATGTGTCCTGGGGCATGACTTTGGCTCGTTGCTCGCGGGAATAAAGGAGCGGAAATGAAAAAGGATACTTGGTGTGTGGAAATCTGGGGTAGCCGCGGCTCTTTCCCCCGACCGGAGGCACGGTTTTTAAAATATGGCGGCAATACGTCCTGCGTCTCTCTTATCCATGGCGGCGGGGTGGTCATATTGGACGCGGGGAGCGGTCTTGTGGAATTGGGGCGGAGGCTTTGTGCGGGGCGGCTGGACATTTTTATCAGCCATTTTCATCTTGACCATGTGCAGGGATTGCCGATGTTTCAGCCATTTTACAATCCCGAGACGGAGGTTCACATATATGGACAAGCGGGCTTGAAACAATCATTGGAAACATTGGTCGGACCGCCGTATTGGCCGGTGGGATTTTCGGATTTTGCGGCGAGGATATCTTTTCACGAATTACGGCCGGGGACGGAGTTTGTTTTGAATGGCCTGAAGGTGACGACGCTGGGTGGAAATCATCCGGGCGGGAGCATTTTATACCGCATGGATGGTATGGATTCGGATGGAAGGAAGAGAAGTCTGGTGTATGCGTTGGACTGTGAGGCGGATGAAAAAGTGATGCAGGACTTGGCGGAGTTTGCGCGGGAAACGGACTTGCTTTTGTGGGACGCGGGGTTTACATCAGAGGATTTCAAAGCCGGCTGGGGGCATTCGACATGGGAGCAGGGAATGGCATTGCGGCGGCTGGCCGGGGCGAAAAAAGTCGTCATGATGCATTATAACGGAGCGTATGATGATACATTTTTAGAAAAATTGGAAGAGCGGGCGAGGGAGCAGGACGCTGCCGTGTGGTTCGCCAGAGAGGGGATGAGATTATGTTAAGTCAAGACGATGTCAAACGGATTTTGCAGATAGGGGTCTCGCTGTCTGCCGAGAGAAATTTTGGAAAGCTTTTGGAGCAGATTTTATCCAATGTGATGGAGCTCGCACATTGCGATGCCGGGACGCTTTATCTGTTGGAGGAGGACGCACTGCATTTTGAGATTATGCGAAATGACACGCTGGGAACCTATGAGGGGGCATCGGGGACGAAGCCGACATTGCCGCCGGTTCCGTTAAAGCGGGAAAATGTGTGCGCGTTTGCCTTGTTGGAAAATCGAACCGTCCGGATTGCGGACGTGCGGCAATGTGCGGAATATGATTTTTCCGGCCCCATCCGGTACGACGCGATGACCGGTTACCATACGCAGTCCATGCTGGTGGTGCCGATGAGCAACCGCGAGGGGGAAAAGCTGGGGGTTCTCCAATTGATTAACGCGCAGGACGAAGCGGGAAACGTGTGCCCGTTTTCAGAAGACATGACGTTGGTGCTGGAGTCGGTGGCATCGCAGGCGGCCATCACGATTCAAAATGTGCGCTATATTCAGGAAATCAAAGAACTTGTCCATTCATTTGTACGGACGATGTCGTCCGCCATTGACCAACGCAGCTCCTACACGGGGAACCATACGCGTCACATGGCGATGTATTGCGAAAAATTTTTAGATTATTTGAATTCACGGGTGGAAGGGCACGGGGATGAGGAGCCCCTCATGCCGGAAGGGCGTGCGGCGGGGCAATATTTTTTCACGCCGGAACGCAGGGAAGAGTTGCTGATGAGCGTGTGGCTCCATGATATCGGCAAGCTGGTCATTCCGCTGGAAGTGATGGACAAGCCGTTGAGACTGCGCCCGGAGCAGCACGAGGCATTTTTGCACCGCATGGAAATCATTCGACTGAAAGGCCGGATTGAATATTTGGAGGGTAAGGCATCGGAGCCGGATTTTGAAGCTTTGTTGGCCGCTACCGAGGCGGCGGAAAATTTGATTGAAGAAATGAATACCGGCCGGCCGCTCACGGATTCGCAGAAGGAAGCGTTGGAAGTCCTGGCAGGGCGAACCTATCGGGACGAAGACGGACAGAAACCATGGCTTATGCCGGAGGAAAAGAAAATGCTGCTGATTCCGAGAGGGACGCTTTCAGAGGATGAGCGGAAGGTGATAGAGTCCCATGTGTCGGTCACGGACAAGCTACTGTCCGAAATACGATTTTCAAAGGAACTCTCCCATGTGCGCGAGTGGGCCTCCGGCCATCATGAGCTGCTGAATGGAAGAGGATACCCGCGTCATTTGCAGGGGGATGAGATTCCGGTGGAAATCCGCATTCTCACGATATTGGATATCTTTGACGCGCTGACTGCCGCCGACCGCCCATACAAGAAGGCGAAAACGCCAAAGGAGGCACTGGACATTTTGAAGATGGACGCGAACAATGGAAGACTGGACTTGGAATTGGTCCAGTTGTTTGAGGAAAGCCGGTGCTGGGAGGAGGGCTTGAGTTAACCCGCCCAAACAGCTGCGAAACCGTGTGCCTCCGGCGGATGGTAGGCGCACAAAGATGTATTTTGTCAGCATAGCTGACTTGTGCGCCGCCGCAAGAACGCCAGAGGCGTTCTTGAATTGGTTTTGATGAATAGGATTAATTACATTTTTCCGATAAATTTTGTCCCGACCTCTTTCCCTTCGACGATATCATAAATCCGCTCAGGGTGTTTTCCGTTCGTAATCACGGTTTCGATTCCCTGGTTGACGGCCAGCGTGGCGGCCTGCAATTTGGTCTTCATGCCGCCCGTGCCGCGTCTGGAACCGGCACTTCCCGCCGCCTGGTACAAGCTTTCGTCAATATGCTCGATTCTGGAGATCAGCCTGGCATCGGCGAACAACCTCGGATCCTTGTCATACAAGCCTTCGATGTCGGACAGGATAATCAGCTTGGAGGCCTGACACAGCACCGCCACGACCGCCGACAGCATGTCATTGTCCCCGAACAACCTTTCCTCGGATTCAATTTCCGAATAGCTGACGGAATCATTTTCATTTACGACGGGAATCACGTTCATTTCCAAAAGGGCGTTGAATGTATTAATAAGGTTTTCCTTTTTGTCTTCTTTTTCAATATCTTCCGCGTTCAGCAAAATCTGGCCAATCGTTTTGTCATAATCGCCAAAAAATTTGTCATACAAAAACATGATTCTGCATTGGCCGACGGCCGCCGCGGCCTGCTTTAGGCGCATGCTGTCCGGCTTGGTTTTCATTCCCAGCTTGTGCATGCCCACCGCGATTGCACCGGAGGAGACTAAAATCACCTCGTACCCCCGGTTCTGGATGTCGGACAAGACGCAGGCAAGCTTGTCAAATGCCTGAAAGTCGCTTAGCCCCTTTTCGTTGGTCAGGGTGGAGGTTCCGACCTTGACCACGATTCGATTATGATAATGTGTCATTTTTCTCACCTCAAATATATTTGTTGGTACCGGCATAGGGATGCCGCGAGGGTCACATACCCCGTTGCTTGCGGCGGGGGTGTTGACTGTAAGTGGCGGCTTAAGGGATTAGGTGGTGCCGCATGAGTATAATCTACGTTGCGAAGAATATCACTAAGTGGGAAAAATGTCAATCCTTTTTAGAAAATCAAATACTTCATTGCTATTTCCATGTGATTTGTGTTGCCCTTCTCGGCACGGAGCGGCGATATTCCACGTTTGGATATCCAAGTAACATACAGGCACAAATTCGTGTCTTTTCGATTCTCAGGTAATTACATCCATCTTCACTTAATGCAAGAGCCCGTTGAATGAATCCGCTGAATAGGACGCCAAGTCCTTCTGCGTGTGCCATCAGTTCAATGTTGGAGGCGGCAAGGCCGCCATCCAGAGGGGACGCGGAGGTAATAACTAATAAGGATGGCGCGTTGAAGAACAACCGGTCATCCTGCCGGGATGCCAGGTGGGCGGCGTTCATGGAGCGGAGTTGCCGCACCAGGGGGCTTGTGCTCCCTTTCGATTTTTTTAGCTGCTCTATCAGAGCCGCGAAGCCGTCCCAGACATAGTTCTTTACCGTTTCCAGGTCGTTTTGAACCACTACGTATTTTAAATCCTGGCCGTTACCGCTGGTAGCCGTAAAACGTCCGGCCTCTAATATTTTTTCCCATGTCTCTTTAGCAATACGCTTTTCCTGATAATCGCGGATGCTTCTTCGACTCTTGATGAGACGCAAAAACTCTTCTCCGTCAACAAGGGATGTTTGGTTTTCAAATTCGATAATTCCATCCGAAGGGTAGTCTGAGATGTTTATCGCTTTTTGGGGACAGATTGCAAAGCAATGTCCGCATTCCATACAGCTTCTTTTCACGGACGCTTTCTCGTTTTCCAATGTCAGATTCCTTACCGGACATTCCCGTACGCATACGCCGCATCCGGTACAAAGTTCTTTCATGATTTCAACCATGTCAATTCCCTCCATTTTTGCGTTCGACTTTAGTATCATCATTATAAATTTCTATCTTGTTCGGGTCAATTGCATATTTCTACTATTTTTTTATTGCATATTTGCATAATCCTTTTTTGACGGTTAGAGGAAATGTGACCAGACGGGAACGCGAAACGTGTCGGTTTCGGATAAATAAAAAAGAGGATTGAGAAATTTAAGTGTTTTTGGTACAATGGAATTCGTTAGGAAGATAAAGAAAAAGAGGTAATCTTATGTTTACGACGATAGAATTGTTTGCCGGTGCGGGAGGGCTTGCCCTCGGAGTTGAGAATGCAGGATTTGAAACACTTGGATTGATTGAGCTGGATAAGGACGCGGCAGACACGTTAAAGCAAAACAGGCCTGGTTGGAACGTGATACAAGACGATATAGCCAATATTTCATGTTTGAATCTGGAAGAATATTTCCATATAAAGAAAGGTGAATTGGACTTGCTTTCAGGAGGGGCGCCATGCCAGGCGTTTTCCTATGCGGGTAAGAGGTTGGGACTGGAGGATGCGAGGGGAACGCTTTTTTATCATTATGCATTATTTCTTCAAAAACTGCAACCAAAGATGTTCTTGTTTGAAAATGTCAGGGGTCTGCTTACGCATGATCATGGAAATACATATAAGACGATATTGCATATTTTCAAGCAAGCGGGCTATACGATAGATAAAGATATACTGAATGCATGGGATTATGGAGCTCCGCAAAAAAGGGAGCGATTAATTACGGTGGGAATTAGAAACGATTGGGCAGATAAGATAAAGTACAGTTTTCCAAAACCACATAAATATAAGCCGGTGTTAAGGGACGTTTTATTAGATTGTCCGGACGGTCCCTATATTCCTTATGGAGAAAAAAAGAGAAAGATATTCGAGTTGGTTCCGCCAGGAGGATATTGGAGGGATATTGACCCGGATATAGCGAAGGAATACATGAAAAGTTGTTGGGAAATGGGAGGGGGAAGAACGGGCATTTTGCGTAGAATGAGTTTGGATGAGCCGTCGTTGACCGTATTGACGTCGCCGTCACAAAAGCAGACGGAACGTTGTCATCCTCTGGAGGCAAGGCCGTTTACGGTGCGGGAAAATGCCAGGTGCCAGATGTTTCCGGACGATTGGGAATTTTGCGGAAATGTTTCTTCTCAATATAAGCAAGTGGGAAATGCGGTTCCGGTCAGTTTGGCATATGACATTGCGGTAGAAATACGCAATTCGCTGGAAATGATGGCGGAAAAGAAAAAATTTAAGGAGGCCATGTGATGAGTTGGCGATTGAATTTTATATCGGAGGAGGATTTCGTAAGGCATGTAGGGGCAACGATAGAAAAATATGGTGAGAAATTAAAATCATACGATTTGAAGCGGTTTAATAAAAATATCATTGACCCCATAAAAATGATTTTTGATAAAATGGTATACCAGACCTCGTGGGAGGAGATGATTGGGAATGAAATATTTCGCCAACGTGATAAATCAAATAATAATGACATTGGCTATTTCCATCAAAGAATTTTTCAATATATTGATAGATGCAGGGTGCCTGAGAATGGAAAAGAGGGCGGCTGGGACGTGATTTACCAAAACGAGGCTGGAATCGTATTGCCAGAGGGGGAGGTTGTCCATACTATTTATGTGGAAATGAAAAATAAGCATAATACGATGAATTCTGCTTCGGCCGGAAAAACGTATATAAAAATGCAGAATCAATTGTTGAAAGATGACGACTGCGCGTGCTTCCTTGTAGAAGCCATCGCGCAAAAATCGCAGAATATAAAATGGGAAACTACGGTGGATAAAAATCGGGTGTCACATAAGAGAATAAGACGTGTGAGTCTGGATCGTTTTTATGCCATTACGACGGGGGAGGAGTACGCTTTTCGTGACACGTGCATGGTTCTTCCCGGCGTGATAGAAAAAGTGGTAAAGCATGGGGGTGAAATTCACGTTCCGCATGACACGGTGTTGCAGCAGTTGGAGGAAATCGTTGCTTCGTCAGGGAGGAAAATGGATGACATGTCCATTGCCATTGCCATATACATGCTTGGCTTTGATTCCTATCTGGGATTTGAAAAACTGCTGGAAAATGACGGGAACGAGGCGAGTAAAGAATGTCTAAATAGGATTGGGTCTTATGAAAAAAGAATGGGCTGAAAATCTGGATTTGGGAAGGGAGTGCTGTGGGAAATCGACATGCTATTGGATAAAGTTGGAAAAGAGTTTCCCCATGGTTTGTTGGAAGTCCAAACCATGGGGAATGTGTTTTTATCACCTGAGGTTGTTTGTATAGTCCTTCGCGTCCGGGAAGAATACCGGCCTGTCATAAGCAATCGGCAGATATTCCTTTCGCCGTGTCTCATACAAGGGTTGCATGTGCGGTTGAATCCGCATCGTCTTTGTGCCGGAGATGAGCCTTCCTTCTTTTACGAAGCCCTCCGGGCGGATAGCTCTTTTGCCATTCGATTCCGCCATATTTCAAGCTCCCCGTGCCGGTCAGGTTCTCTTGACAAGTCGCGCAGCTCGCCATAATCATTTTCCAGGTCAAATAATTGCTCCCTGCCGCTGCCGGGAATCGGCAGTCCGGCCAGTCCCCGGAAATCGCGTATCCATTGAGCGGCTTGTATATCCGAAGCGCGGATCATGCCACGAATCTTTCAGAATTACAGAAGATTCACAATACGATGTTGAAAGATTTTTCCCAGCGCGTGCACAAGCACAAGCTGAAGCAAGGAATGTCTTTGCAGGTCAAGCTTTGCCATGATTATATTCAGATGCATGTTACCGATTCGCTGGATTTGGACACGCTTGCGGATGCCGTAGGGTATTCCAAGTATTATCTTTGCCACAAGTTTCAGGAGGAAACCGGCATGACGGTTCAAAAGTACATTCACCAGGAACGGATGGAATATGCCAAGCAACAGTTGCGCCTGACGAAGGAAAACGTTCAGGATATCAGCGACCGATTGCATTACTGCAATCCGAGTCATTTCTCTTCCCGCTTCCGGGCGTACACGGGAATGACGCCGAAGGAGTATAGGGAAAAGAATATCCAATAGGTGTCGGCTTCGGATAAATGGAAAAAATTCATTGCGTATCAGGCGTTTTTTGGATACAATGATAATAGTCGTTGAAGCTGGAGGAAAAGCAGATGTATTTTGAAAAGATAGAAATCGAAAATTTCAGGTCAATAGTAAGTATGGAATTAAATTTCAAGCCGGGAGTGAATTTGCTTATAGGTGACAATGGGGTGGGGAAAACCTCTATATTGGATGCAATTGTCATTGCGTTGGGTGGCTATCTAAATGGGGTAAACGGAGTTTCCGCGAAAAATATTGTCATGGCAGATGTAAGGCTTAATACAGTGAATGTGGGAAGTGTGTCTACGAGTATCCAATATCATACGCCGGTAAGAATAGGTTGTGAATTGAACGTGGACAATCAGATTTATAAATGGGAGAGGATTCGCGAGGATGAATCGCCCAGGCGAAATACGAAAATCGTTAAAAGGGACGGGGATATTTCAAGATATGCGAAAGAGATTACCAACGACGTTGCACAAGAGCTACCGGTTTTCAGTTATCAGAGCTCTGTTCGTGCATCACAAACCCGGCGGGGGGATTTTGGCGCGGAGATGAAGAAAAAGATGGATGACAGAAGGTGCGGGTATTTAGGGTGCTTGGATTCTGTTCTTGATTTGAAACGGGTAAAAGAATGGTGCTATGAGATGCAGCGAGTTGAGTTCGAACAAGAAAAAAAGATAGCGGAGTATGAGCAATTTAAAGAAATCGTAGGTACCGTCATGCAATGGATGAGCGAACTGAAAGAAGCTCCGAAAGTGTATTATTCAAGACAACATCGAGATATTGTTTATGCGGAGAAAAATGAGGTGTTGCCCATATCGTGTCTGAGTGCGGGGTATCAGTCGGTATTGTGGATGGTAATGGATATTGCCTATCGCCTGGCCACCCTGAATCCGGGAAAAATGAATTTAAATGAAAGCAAAGGCGTGGTTCTGATTGACGAAGTGGATATGCATTTGCATCCAAAGTGGCAGTGGAATGTGATTAAGACTTTGGAAAAAACGTTTCCGAATATTCAGTTCATTATTGCGACGCATTCTCCCATAATTATTTCTTCATGTAAAAAGGGAAATTTGATTTTGATTGATGGTGAGCAAAAAGTAACTTATTTAAAAAATGCGTATGGTTATTCGGTTAATGATGTTCTTGAATTATGTCAGGGGAGTTCGGACGTTTTGAAAAATATCAAAGTGACGAGGGAAAAAATTGATGTCGCGATAGCGGAAAATGATTTTGATAAAGCGACCCGTCTTTTGGAGAACATGATTGAGGAATATGGACTGGACAATACGGAAGTCATAAAGGTAAAAACGGAATTGGATATGGAGAAGTTCTTGGAAGAGGAAATATGACATGATATACATTAGCAAACAAAAACCAGATAAAGAAATTTTGGATAAAATTGCGGAAATAAAAAATTCTTCAGAATGGAAGCGGGCGGAAAATGGAGATACAAAAGCAATACGTCAATGTTTTGACAACTTGCCGAAAGCGCATATCAGGAAAAGAATATTGCAGGAACAGCATTATCTATGTGCATATTGTATGCGGCGAATCAATGATAATCCGCTTTACACAACGATAGAACACTGGTTTCCGCTTAGTAAGGATAAAGAACGGGCATTGGACTATAATAATATGATTGGAGTCTGTAGAGGGGGCGCATCTTCTGATGATGTGGCAGAGGGGAATAAACGTGAATTATGTTGCGATGCTTATAAAGGCGACGAAGAAATTACAATAAATCCGTTAAACCCGGCACATATGAAATTGATTAAATATACAAAGGACGGGGTGATATATACGTCCAATCCTAAATTGGACGAGGACATAAAAGAGAGATTACGATTAAATGGCGTGTTTCATTCTGACGGGAGCTTTAAATGTGATACGACAACGGGATTGGTGAAAGGCCGCAGAGATGCATATCAGAAGAGCAGGATGATTATCGAGGTGCTTGATCGAAAAAGAAAGTTAACGTCAGCTGCTGTCAGGAAACAAATCGATAAGATGGAACAAGCGGAAATGAGGGAAGAATTTGTCGGTGTTGTTGTTTTCTTTTTGGAAAGAAAGTATAAATCATTGGTGAGTCAAGGAAAATAGGATGAAAAAAGTGATTTCCCTTGCATTTGCTTTAAAATAGTGTTAATATAGCGTTAATACAATTAACAGTGCGTTAATACATAAATGGCATTCTTGGGATAGGAATGAAGAGACGGTCTGGTTTGTGTGGGAATGCCGTGTACGGCGCGCAGAAGGAGGAGCTATGTTACAGACGGCGGAGATTTTTCAAAGTGGGATGATGTTGCAGCGGGAGAAGCCGATTACCGTATGGGGGACGGCGGAGCCGGACGCACAGGTGACGGTGGAGATTCAAGGGCAGAGCGCGCAGGCGAAAGCGGACGAGAGCGGGGCGTGGAGCGTGTCCGTTCCGGCACTTGCGGCATCGGCATCGGAGACGATGACAGTCAAGACGGGAGACGAGGCACTCGTGTACGAGGACGTGGCGGTCGGGGAAGTGTGGCTGGCCGGTGGGCAGTCGAACATGGAGTTTGCGATGCGCTATGAGAAGCATAAGGCAGAGGCACTTGAGACGTGCGAGAATCCACGGGTTCGTTTTTATGACGTGCCGGAGGTTTGTTACGACGGCCAGCGTGAGGAGTTCGATTACAGCCGTATGGCCGTTTGGCGCAAGGCGACGAAGGAAGATTTGGATTATTTCAGTGCCGTCGGATATTATTTCCAGAAAGAGTTGGAGAAGACGTTGGACGTGCCGGTAGGTATCGTCGGATGTAACTGGGGCGGCACGACGGCCAGCGTGTGGATGTCAAGGGAGACGCTGGAGCGCGTGGGCGAGCCGTGGATACGGTGGTTCGAGCAGAAATGCGAGGGGCGCGACATGGAGGCGTATTGGAAGGAGCAGCATGGCAACCCGATGAACGACCAAGGGAATCCGTTTAACCAGTTTTCGGAGATGATCATGCCGAGGACGCTGAGCGACGAGGAGGTTCAGCAGTTTTTTGGCGGCATGCTCGCCAATGTGCCGGAGGGTGTCGATATCGCGGAAATGATGGCAAGCATGTTAGATGCCAAGACGTTTCCAAGCTGCCTTTACGAGCACATGGTAAAGACGATTGCGCCTTACGGGGTTCGCGGCATCCTTTGGTATCAGGGGGAAAGTGATGACGACATACCGGGCATGAACGTCTTGTACAAGGACATGCTGACGGGACTGATTGGCGACTGGCGGGCACTGTGGGGCGAGGAACTGCCGTTCCTGTTCGTGCAGCTTCCGGGCTATGAGCGGTGGCTTCACAATACGCAGAAGAATCATTATCCGGTGATTCGCAAGTGCCAGGAGGACGTGGCGAAGACGGTCAAAGGCGCGCACCTTTGCTCCATTGCCGACGTGGGTGAGGAGTTTGACATCCATCCGAAGGATAAGAAGACGGTCGGGGAGCGTTTGTCTTTGTTGGCAAGGCATTACGTGTATGGAGAAGATATTTTGTGCGACGCGCCGGTGGCGAAGGAAGCCGTGCGGGACGGCAGGCAAATCACGATTACGTTTGAAAATGCCGGAGCCGGATTACATATCAAGGGTGAGGAATTGTCCGCGATGCGGGTCATGGTGGAAGATGGGTCTGCATTTTTCGACGGGGAAGATGAAGCGGAGGCGGAAGGAGTCGCGTTTACGGCGAAGGTGGACGGCGACAAGCTGGTGCTGACGTTGAAGGAGGAAACGGACAAAAGGGTGAAGGTGGCGTTTGCCAGGACGAGATGGTATCTGGTAAACTTGTACAATGAGGCGGGTATCCCGGCGATACCGTTTGAGATGGAGGTATAATGAAATGAAAACAGAAGTAATTATGTTAAACGAGGAGCGTAATGTCAGCCTGACGACGTATCTGCAGCAGGTGGGCGGGGAGTTTGGCAACATCCCGAAGCGTCCGGCGATTTTAGTCCTGCCCGGTGGTGGCTACAAGTATTGCTCTGACCGCGAGGCGGAGCCGATTGTGATGCCGTATTTGAAGGCGGGCTACCAGGTATTTATCCTGCGTTATTCCCTGGGGGCGAACGCGGCCTGGCCGAATCCGTTGAATGACTATGACCAGGCGATGGCATTGATTCGTAAGAACGCGGACGAGTGGGGAATCTATGCGGACAAGGTGGCGGTGATTGGATTTTCCGCCGGCGGCCATTTGGCGGCGAGCGCGGCGACCATGTCGGTAAACCGTCCGGATGCGGCCATTTTAGGCTATGCGGTCATCAATGAGGAGAACGCGAAGATTTGGGAGCCGAGTGCGCCGGATACCGTCAGCGCGGTAGACAAGAAGACGTGCCCGTGTTTTGTATTTGCAACCAGAACCGACACGACGGTTCCGGTCGAGAATTCCCTGCAGTTCGTGAGCGCGTTGGCGGCCAATAACATTTCGTTCGAGAGTCATATTTACGCGTATGGCCCGCACGGATTTTCCACGGCGGATGACAGCGTGCTGATGCCGGGAACCCACATCTGCAATCGCGCGCCGCACTGGGTGGCGGATAGCATCGAGTGGTTGAAGGACATGTTCGGCACGTTTGGAAGTGGTGCGATGACCGAACCGGCCGTCGGACATTATGCAAATGGAAATGACGAGGAATATTTGTCCGTGGATTGTACGATGGGCTATCTGATGCGAAATGAAAAGGCGGCGGCAATCCTCGGGCCGATGATGCAGCAGGCCGCACAAGGCGGCGCGGCCGGAGAAGGAAAAGAGGCGCAAGCCCAAAATGACATGACAGCTTCCATGACGCCGGAGGCGATGCATCATATGATGAACCACATGGTACTTCGGGACATGCTGCAGTTCGGGCAGGTGCCGAAAGAAGCGGTGGAGCAGATTAATGCGCAGCTTAAGAACATTCCAAACAAATAGGGAAGAATAATTTGGACCATCCATGGAAAAAATAAGCATAAATTTTTATCCGCGTGGCTGTCGTGAATCGCGATTTTGGCCATGCGGGTGAGGAGGTAGTGTATCGTGCGAAATTTTTTCTATGGATGGTATTTTAAATGTCAGTCCGCGTCACAGACGCTGGCACTGATACCGGCAGTGCATCAGGCAGGGAAAAGGCGTACCTGCTCCATTCAGGTCGTCACGGACAATGGTTGCCTGACGGCAACGTTTCCCGGGGCGGCGTTTGCCAGGAAGGGAGGCCGAATTGTGATTGGGGAAAATCATTTCGGGCAAGACGGGGTCGGCTTGTGTGTGAGAACGCCGGAATTACGCGTGGAGGGGGCACTGCATTTTGGAGAGCTTCGGCCGTTGAAATATGACATCATGGGGCCGTTCGCGTTCGTCCCCTTTATGGAATGCCGTCATGGCGTGTGGAGCATGCGCCACGAAGTCCGCGGGCGCGTGGAGGTGAACGGGAGGCCGTTCGAATTTTCAAAAGGACTGGGATATTGGGAAGGAGACAGGGGGCGGTCGTTTCCCAAAGAATATGCATGGACCCAGTGCTTTTTTAAAGGTGGTTCGTTGATGTTGTCCGTGGCCGACATCCCCATGGCCGGGATGCACTTTACCGGCATCATAGGTGTCGTGCTTTGGAGGGGAAGGGAGTACCGGCTGGCCACGTATCTGGGGGCGCGGGTGTTGCAAAACCAGGACGGGATGCTTCGAATCGTGCAAGGCGACATGATGTTGGAAGCGAAGATGAAAAAGGAAGCGGAAGGTTCGCCGGCCACGGAGGTGAAAAGAGGAGCGGCGGATTCGTCGGACACGGGGATGAAAAAGGGGACGTGGCACCCGCTGAAAGCACCGGTGGGGGGAGACATGGCCAGAACCATTCATGAGAGTCCTGCGTGTGGGGCGGCGTATCGTTTCCGCGTCGGGGGAAGGACGCTCTTCGCGTTTGAGACGGAGAGGGCGTCCTTCGAATATGAATATGGAAAGTGAATTATCGCTTGCCGGTATTATTCATGGTTTCGGGTCTTTTAAGTGGATTTTTCTAAACCACGCTTGGCGAAGGTTTCCGAATCCGTATCACGATGGCCGCAACGCAGGAAATGGCAAGAAGTATCAATTCTGCATAAAGGAAATAAAAGCATAGTTTCCAATTCTTGACGCCGACCTCGTGCGTGTTTCCGTTGACCCAGGCGTAGAGGTGGTTGTGTGCCGCCCTTTGCAGGTAATAAATATCCGCGTCCGAGGAGGGAACCCGGTTGGTGTTTTGGAAGCCAAGCCACACGTCGACACCTGCCCGGATGGTGCGAAGAAAGCTGCGGTTTTCCCCGGCCTGGTCCATGTCCGTCAGAACACAGCCCTGAAATCCCCATTCTCCCCGCAACACGTCCGTAAGAAGCCCGACATGGCCTCCTGCATACGTGTCGCCGATATAATTCATGCTGCTCATCACGCCCGTGGCCTTCCCGTATTTTACCGCATACTCGGCAGGTTTGAGGTAAATTTCGCGGAGTGCCTGTTCGTTGCAGTAGGTGTGCAGTTTGGCGCGGTTTTGCTCCATGTCGTTCAATACGAAATGCTTCACATAGACGGTCAGGCCTTCCGCCCTCGCGCCTTGGACTTCGGCGGCGGCCGTCATGGCACCAAGCGTGGCGTCTTCGGAATAATATTCAAAATTCCGTCCGCCGTAGAAAAAGCGGTGTGTATTGATCCCGGGTGCGTACCAGCCGGTGACGTGATTGTAATTCGCCTGCTCGGCCACGCAGCGTCCCATTTCGTAAGCCAAATCCGTGTGAAACGTCGCGGCCAAAAGCGGCACGCAGGGGAAGCCGACCGAGACCAGGCTGTTGGAAAACATGCTGGATATGCCCAAAGGGCCGTCCGTGTCGACCGTCCGCACCTTGCCGATGGTAGGAATGGCGGGGGAGGAGTACATGGTGTTACCGGTTAAGAGGTTCAAGTCCTCCATGGTCAATTGCGCGATGAGCGCGTCCCATTTCTCATCGTCATAGTCCAGCCCGGCCATGTCCTCGATTCGAAGTTCTCCCGGTACCGCATAATCCACCCCTTCTTTGTAAGTTCTGGTGACGGCCGTGTCAAAGGCATCGTCGTAGACATTGTCCGTCTCAAAATAATCCAGGTTTTCGATGTTATTTTGCACGGAGCCCATCGCGGACGCGTAGTTTGCAAATGCATTCTGCCGGGACAAATATTCCCCGCGTGCCGCCTGCTCGAAATGGTTAAATGCGGCCTGCACATCCGAGTCGCGCTTGTCATCGCCGGAGAAGAAATAGGACTCTGAAAGCGATGCCTTTATGCTGTCATAAGTATTGTGGGCATCGGCGCGGACGGAAAAAACATAATCTCCGGCATCGAGCATATAGGCTCCCTTCGTGCCATTTGCATTATCATGGCCGGTGTCATAGGAGGCCAAATCCTCCATGGAAAATTCGAGAACCACCGTTTCTGCGGCTTTGGGAGCCAGGATGTCTGTCTTGCCGTAGGCAATCAATTCCACTTCCGGCTTTTCCACATGGTTTGCCTTGTCATATTCGGTGTAAGGAACCGTGGCGTAAAGCTGTACCACGCTTTTTCCTGCAACGTCTCCCGTGTTTGTGACGGTCACTTCCAGCGTGTAAGTTTCCCGCGCGCCAAGCGTGGCAGCGTCAGACAACGTTCCGCCCGTGATTTCCTGGGTGAAGGCCGTATAGGATAAACCGTGCCCGAAAGGATAAGCCACGACGGAGTCATAATCGGAGTAATCGAAGGTTTCGCCGGTCTTCGTGTTGGTTATGACCGCTTGTTCCGCATAAGCCGTTTCGTACCATTTATAGCCTACATAAATGCCTTCCACGTAATCCAGGTAATATCGGCCTTCGGCATTGGCCGCCTCTTGTACGCCGAAATTTTCACTGGCGGGATGACTGTCGTGGCGATATACCCAGGTGTCCGGCAATCTGCCGGAAGGATTGACTTCCCCGGTCAGAATCTTTCCCAGGGCAGAGAAGCCATAAGGCCCCGGCAGCCCCGCCCAGATGACGGCATCGACTTCGTAATCGTTCATCCAGTCAAGTTCCATGGCGTTGCCGCTGTTGATTACCACGATGACCGTTTCGAACGTTTTGCATGCGGCGGCCAAGAGGGCCTCCTCGTTTGAATCGAGTGCAAGGTAATCCTCGTTCTCGCCATAAGGCAAATCCTTTCCCTCCGCCCCGGTTCTTCCGAGTACGATAATGGCCGTGTCCGAGTACGCTTTCATTTGATCAAAAGACACGGAGTCCGTATATGCGTCCGCTTCGATTTCCTTCATGGAAAAATCTGCCGGGATAAAGCCGATTCGTCCCGTTCCCGACTCTTCCAAATCCCCGTAGATGCCGGATTGTGCAAAAGCCGGATTTACTTCGATGCCGGCATCTTCCAGGGACTGCACGATGCCGACGGGGTCTTTTGCGCTTACGACACCTGTACCCGCGCCGCTAAAAAGGGGGTGGTACGCGACATAACCGAGCAGGTTTACCTTTTTGTCAGACAGCGGGAGTGCGCCGCCCTCGTTTTTCATGAGCACCATTCCCTCTTCGGCAATTTCACTGGCGAGAGTCTGAAAGCGCTCCAAATCCCCGTCGCCGTTTTCAAAGCTCCAGGAAGACATCAGCATGTCAATCGAATTTGAAAAAGTGCCTGCCGCATAAGAAAGCCCGGCGGTGATGGCGAGGCTCAATGCCGTCACGAGGACGGTCAGGAAGGAAAATAATTTCTTTTTCTTCCTGCCTTTTTTTTGCCCCTTGACTGCCATGCCGAGAAAGAGTGCCGCAATCAATAAGACAAAAATGCCAAAAACGATGATTCCGACTTTTAATGCTTCAAAATAGGGATTCATACTTTTCATCTCCTTTCCGTTTCACCTTTGTTTCCGCGATAAACGCGGAGTTGTCGTATAGTTTATTGATAATCCCATACTATTTGATTTTTTTGTTGTTGTCAAGAAAGGAAAAAAGGATTTGTGCAATGCGCCGCTTTAAATTGTTAAATTGCTAAATTTTTTCATTTACTTTCTTCAAAAAAAATGATATGATAGGAAAAGCGCATTTTACGTAAGAAAGGATTATAAATTATGAAGCAATTGATGTTGGGAAATAAGGCTCTCGCCAGGGGCTTGTACGAGGCCGGATGCTGTGTGGTGTCCAGTTATCCGGGGACGCCGAGCACCGAGGTGACCGAGGAGGCCGCGAAGTATGACGAGATATATTGTGAGTGGGCACCGAACGAGAAGGTGGCCATGGAGGTGGCGTTTGGCGCGTCATTGGCGGGCAAGCGCAGTTTTTGCGGGATGAAGCATGTCGGGCTTAACGTGGCGGCAGACCCGTTGTTTACATGCTCTTATACGGGAGTCAACGCGGGGTTCGTCATCTGCGTGGCGGACGACGCGGGGATGCATTCTTCCCAGAACGAGCAGGATTCCCGCCACCATGCCGTCGCGGCGAAGGTTCCGATGCTCGAGCCGTCGGATTCCGCGGAGGCGTACCAGTTTGCCAAGCTGGCGTTTGAGATTTCGGAACAATTTGACACGCCGGTCATCATCAAGATGTGCACCCGCGTGGCGCATTCCCAGAGCGTGGTGGAGACGGGCGAGCGCGTGGAGCAAAAGACCGTTCCTTATCAGAAAAATATTGCAAAATACGTGATGATGCCGGGCAATGCCATCCGCCGTCATCCGGTGGTGGAAGAGCGCATGCGCAAGCTGACGGAATATGCCGAGACGAACGCGGTGAACCGTGTGGAGATGGGCGATACCGCGCTTGGCGTCATTACTTCTTCTACCAGTTACCAGTATACAAAGGAAGTATTTGGCGAGAGGGCCAGCATCTTGAAGCTTGGCATGGTCAATCCGTTGCCAAGGAAGCTGATTTTGGATTTCGCCGCCAAGGTGGAAAAGCTGGTGATTGTCGAAGAGCTGGATCCGATCATTGAAAATCATTGCAGGCAACTGGGACTGACCGTGACGGGCAAGGATGTTTTGCCAATCGAGGGAGAATTTTCCCAGAACCTGATTGCAGAAAAACTCGGACTTGCCGTGCCGGAGAGCAAAAAGCTTGACGAGGCGGTTCCGGGCAGGCCGCCGGTGATGTGCGCGGGATGTCCGCATAGAGGATTGTTTTATACATTGGCGAAAAATAAATGTACCGTGCTGGGTGACATCGGCTGTTACACGTTGGGTGCCGTGGCACCGCTCTCCGCGATGGAGATGACGCTTTGCATGGGCGCGTCCATCAGCGCGACGCATGGATTTAACAAGGCACTTGGAAAAGAGGGCGAGGGAAAGACCGTGGCGGTCATCGGCGATTCGACGTTCATGCATTCGGGCATGACTGGGCTGGCCAACATTGCCTACAATCAGAGTAATTCGACGGTGGTGATTTTGGACAACTCCATCACGGGCATGACCGGGCACCAGCAGAACCCGACGACCGGGTACAATATCAAGGGCGACCCGGCGGGCAAGATTGACCTCGAGGCGTTATGCAGGGCGATGGGCTTTTCACGGGTGGTCGTGGTAGACCCGTACGACCTGGCGGAATGCGACCGTGTGATAAAGGAAGAATTGGCGGCCGGGGAAGCGTCGGTCATCATCAGCAGGAGACCGTGTGCGTTGTTAAAGTATGTAAAGCATAATCCGCCGCTTAAAGTGGAAGAGGACAAGTGCGTGGGCTGCAAGTCTTGTATGCGCCTTGGATGTCCGGCCATCAGCGTGCGCGGCGGAAAGGCCGTCATTGACACGACGTTGTGCGTGGGCTGCGGAGTCTGTCAGCAGATGTGTAAGTTCGACGCGCTTAAGGCATAACGAAGGAGGTACATAGGAATGACGAAGAATATTATGATTGTCGGCGTCGGCGGACAAGGCTCCCTTTTGGCGAGCAAGCTGTTGGGGCATTTACTTTTGACGGAAGGGTATGACGTGAAGGTGTCCGAGGTGCACGGCATGAGCCAGCGCGGAGGAAGCGTGGTGACCTACGTGCGGTTCGGGGAAAAGGTGTATTCTCCGGTGATTGACAAGGGCGAGGCGGACTTTATCGTATCCTTTGAAAAGCTGGAGGCGGCCCGTTACGTGGAGTATTTGAAAAAGGACGGGTGGATTGTGACCAATACGCAGGAGATCGACCCGATGCCGGTCATTACCGGGGCGGCCAAGTATCCGGAGAATCTCGTGGAAAAGATGGGGGAAGCCGGGGTGCAGGTGGATGCCATGGATTGCTTGTCATTGGCAGAGGAGGCAGGCTCGGCCAAGGCGGTCAACATCGTGCTGATGGGCAGGCTGTCGAAATATTTTGACACGATTCCGGCAGAGAAGTGGCGGCAGGCGATAAGAGAATGCGTGCCGGAAAAATATGTGGAACTTAACCTGAAGGCGTTCGCGCTGGGAAGAGGAGAATGACAAGATAAGGAGAAAGAAAGCGATGGGGAATTATTATCAGCCGGAAATCGAGACGATGTCGGTAGAAGAGCTTCAGAAATTGCAGAGTGAGAGACTGGCAGCGCAGGTGAAATTCGTTTATGACAATGTCGAGTTTTACAAAAACCGGATGGACGAGGCAGGCGTGAAGCCGGAAGACATTAAAGGAATCGAGGATTTACATAAGCTGCCGTTCATTACCAAGGATGATTTGCGTGACCAGTATCCGTATGGCTTGCTGGGCGTGCCGCTTAGTGACTGTGTGCGGATTCAGTCCACCAGCGGTACGACGGGGCGGCGCGTGGTGGCGTTTTATACTCAGGAGGACATCGACGTTTGGGAGGAGTGCTGCGCGAGGGCCATCGTGGCTGCGGGAGGTACGAAGGATGACGTATGCCATGTCTGCTATGGTTATGGATTGTTCACGGGCGGCCCGGGACTCAACGGCGGTTCCCACAGGGTCGGATGCCTGACACTTCCGATGTCTTCGGGTAATACGGAGAGGCAGCTGCAGTTCATGACGGACCTGGGTTCGACCATTATCTGCTGTACGCCGTCCTATGCGGCAAATCTTGGAGAGGCCATCGTAGAGAGAGGGTTGAAAGATCAGATTAAATTGAAAGCCGGCATTTTCGGCGCGGAGCCGTGGACCGAGGAGATGCGGCACAATATAGAGGAGACGCTTGGCATCAAGGCCTATGACATTTACGGGCTGACGGAGATTTCCGGCCCGGGCGTGTCGTTCGAGTGCGAGGAGCAGGCCGGGATGCACATCCAGGAAGACCATTTCATTCCGGAAATCATCAATCCGGATACGGGCGAGGTGCTGCCGGAGGGCGAAGTGGGCGAGCTGGTGTTTACGTGTATCACGAAAAAGGCGTTCCCGTTGCTTCGTTACCGTACGCGCGACCTTTGCTATCTGACGAGGAAGCCTTGCTCCTGCGGACGTACGCATATCCGTATGCACAAGCCGACCGGGCGCAGTGACGACATGCTGATTATCAAGGGCGTCAACGTGTTCCCGTCCCAGATAGAGACCGTGTTGTTAAATCTTGGTTATCAGGCCAATTATCAAATCGTTGTCGATCGTGTCGGCAATAGCGACGTTTGCGAGGTACAAGTGGAAATGACGCCGGCGATGGCGATAAGCGGCATGCCGATCGAGTTGAGGAAGAAGGAAATCGTGAAAGATTTGAAATCCATGCTTGGCATCCGGGTGGACGTCAAGATTCTGGAGCCGAAGAGCATCGTGCGCAGCGAGGGCAAGGCGGTGCGCGTCATTGACAAGAGACATTTGTATAAATAAGGAGCTGTTCGAAACGGTTCCTAAGAAAGGGAAAGTTACTGTGAACAGTAACAAGGGAAATAAAGAATGCCGGTTACAGATTTATTGGAACGGAATCATAAATTATATGGGGACGAGGTCGCATTGGTCGAGTTAAACCCGACGATGAAGGATACCAGACGCACGACGTGGAAGGAGTATGACCTTGTCCAGCAGACCTCGGCGGTTCCGTACCGGAGGGAGATTACGTGGAGTATTTTTGACGAGAAGGCAAACCGCGTGGCCAACATGCTGCTTTCCCGGGGAATCCAAAAGGGCGACCGCGTGGCGATTTTGATGTTCAACTGCCTGGAATGGCTGCCGATATATTTTGGCATCTTAAAGACCGGGGCGATTGCGGTTCCATTTAATTTCCGGTTTGACGAGAAGGAGATAAAGTATTGTGCGGATTTGGCGGAGGTACACATGCTCTTTTTCGGGCCGGAGTTCATCGGGCGTATCGAGTCGATTGCGGATGACCTAAGTAAGGGCCGCCTGCTCATTTACGTGGGCGACGGGTGTCCGACGTTTGCGGAAAGCTACCGGGAGCTGGTAGCGGACTGCTCGAGCCAGCCGCCGCTCGTCCGGCTGGAGGAAGAGGATGACGCGGCGATTTATTTTTCCTCCGGGACGACGGGATTTCCGAAAGCCATCCTGCACAACCACGAGAGCTTGATGCAGGCGGCGCAGATGGAACAAAAGCACCATTTGACGGATCGCAATGACGTTTTCCTATGCATTCCGCCGCTTTACCACACGGGAGCGAAGTTCCACTGGATGGGAAGCCTTTGCGCGGGCAGCAGGGCGGTGTTGTTGAAGGGCGCGACACCGGAGATTATCCTGGATGCCGTGTCCAAGGAGCATTGTACGATTGTCTGGCTGCTGGTGCCGTGGGCGCAGGATATTTTGGACACGTTGGATCGCGGGGATTTGAAGCTTTCGGATTACGAGCTTGACCAGTGGAGGCTGATGCACATCGGCGCGCAGCCGGTGCCGCCGTCACTGATTCGCCATTGGAAGGATTATTTCCCGCATCATTTGTATGATACGAACTATGGCTTGTCCGAATCGACCGGGCCGGGGTGCGTGCATTTGGGCGTGGAAAATATACATAAGGTGGGTGCTATCGGGATTCCGGGCTACCGCTGGAAGTGTAAAATCGTGGATGAAAATGGCGACGAGGTCACGCAGGGTGACGTCGGCGAGCTTTGTGTCAAGGGGCCGGGCGTGATGACTTGTTATTACAATGACCCGGCGGCGACGGCGGAGTCGCTTAAAGGAGGCTGGCTGTATACCGGAGACATGGCGATGCAGGACGAGGACGGCTTCATTTTCCTCGTGGACCGTAAGAAGGACGTCATTGTCAGCGGCGGTGAAAACATTTATCCGGTGCAGATTGAGAACTTCCTAAGTGCCTATGACAAGGTGAAGGACGTGGCGGTCATCGGGCTGCCGGACAAGCGGCTGGGTGAGATTACGGGCGCGATTATTTCCGTCAAGGAGGGCATGGAATGCACGCAGGAGGAGATTGAGGAGTTTTGCAAGGGACTGCCGCGCTATAAACGGCCGAAGAAGGTCATTTTTGCCGAGGTTCCGAGAAATGCCACCGGAAAGATTGAAAAACCGCTCCTGCGTAAGATTTACGGGGCGGACAAGCTGGTGGAACAGCAGAATCGGGGATAATTATACTGAGCGGCAGATTTAACTGCCGCTCAGTATAAATCTGATGCGCACAGCCACATAAGGAAATATGCCGCTTTGCGGCTGTGGCTGGCGCAATACTCACGGCAGATAAAATCTGTCGTGAGTATAATAAGGATACAAAAGAGAAAACAAAATTTTTGTTTTCTCTTTTTTTTTCCTGCATTTTACAGTATAATGAAAATAACTAAAAATAGTTGCGGTTCACGGTACATAACCCGTTTTGCGGCGCATGTCCGTGAATCGCGGCAAAAACGTGAGCGGAGGGTGGCTTGATGGAGAAAAAGAAACCTGCTAAGAAAGTAGAAAAGAAAACGAGTGGAAAGGCAAAAAAAGGTAGGAGAAACCTTCTTTCCCATGAAATCGGCGAACTAGACCAGTATTTGTTCGGCCAGGGCAACCATTATGAGATTTATAAGAAGATGGGGGCGCACAAGGTGACCGTGGACGGCGTGGACGGCGTGTATTTTGCCGTGTGGGCACCACATGCGAAGAGCGTGTCCGTGATTGGCGAGTTTAACAACTGGGACTTTCAGGCGACGCCGATGGCACGCCAGGATCCGGTCGGCATTTATACTTGTTTCGTGCCGGGCGTGAAGGACGGGGAGATGTACAAGTTCAGCATCGAGACGATGAAGGGATAT